>CALDKL010000257.1 GCA_937898895.1 uncultured Verrucomicrobiae bacterium
CCATTCGACCCAACAGGGTGCGGCCTGGTCGGACGGCCTCGGAATGATCGCCGCATGGGGCTTGCGCGAGGTCGACTGGCGACGGCTGAGGGATTCCGATCGATCCTGAAAAAATCCGGGCCGCAGTCGCGGTGGGTTCTTTGTCTGCTTTTGGCTTGAGTGTTGATCGCGGGGACGGCAACCTTCTCCGCACATGAATGCCCTCCGACTCCGATTCCTGTCCGGCCTTCTCGCCGGAATTTCCCTCACGGCGAACCTGCTTGGAGCGGCTGATTACGCATCGATTCCCACAGAGCCGACCGAGGGGGATCGAATCCTGGCGGACTATTTTCTGCGGGAAACCCGTCGCCTTACCGCGAGGAACGAGAGCTTTTTGAAAAACGTCTCCGACTGGCCTGCCACCCAGGCCGAAATGCGTCGCCAACTCTTTGAGATGCTGGGACTACAACCGCTTCCCGCGCGGTCGGACCTGAAAGCCCAGGTCACCGGAAAGACGGAAAGAGACGGCGTCATCGTGGAAAATATCGTATTCCAATCTCGCCCCGGCCTCTACGTCACTGCGAATTTTTACCGCCCCGCAAAACAGGATGCTCCCCTGCCCACGATCCTGTATGTCTGCGGCCACGGCGGAGCCAAAATCGACGGGGTCAGCTACGGAAACAAGACCACCTACCAGCATCACGGTACCTGGTTTGCGAAGAACGGATACACTTGCCTGATCCTCGACACTCTTCAACTTGGTGAAATTGAGGGCACCCACCACGGCACCCACCATCTCGGTCGGTGGTGGTGGAATTCCCGAGGCTATACTCCGGCCGGAGTCGAAGCCTGGAACGGAATTCGTGCCCTCGACTATCTGGAAACCCGTCCCGAGGTGGACAAAGCTCGCCTCGGTGTCACAGGTCGATCCGGTGGAGGTGCCTACACGATGTGGATCGCGGCCCTCGACGAGAGAATCCAGGTCGCCGCGCCCGTGGCAGGGGTCACCTCAATGATGAACCAGGTCGTCGATGGCTGCGTCGAGGGGCATTGTGATTGTATGTTCCAGGTGAATACCTACCGATGGGATTTCCCGCTGGTAACCGCCTTGATTGCGCCGCGTCCCCTGATGATTCTGAACACGGACAAAGACTCCATTTTTCCCCTCGACGGGGTCGTTGACGTCTATCAAAAAACCCGATCCGTCTACGAGGCGATGGGGGCTCTGGATCGAATCGGATTTGCCTGCTACGAGGGCCCTCACAAAGACACCCAGCCACTCCGCGTCTCGGCATTCCACTGGTTCGAGCGTCATTTCAAGGGTCTGGAGCTCGTCGAGGAGATGGCCGACACCGCCGCTCCGAAGCTCTTTGATCCCAAGGAACTGAAGGTGCTGAAGGAGACTCCCGAAAACGAACGCAACACCTTTATCGACGACTACTTCACCAAACGGGTTCCCGAGTCCCCTGCCCTGCCGGAATCGAAGGCGGATTGGGACGCGGAGACCGCCCTGGTCATGAATCGGCTCCAATCCCGTTGTTTTCGCGGATGGCCGACTCCGGGCGAGGATCTCTCGCTGACGGAGGATTTCCGGGGAGAGCACGAAGGAATCGCGTTTTCCAAATGGTCCTTCGAAAGTCAGGCGGGAGTGCGGCTGCCACTCTATCTCGCCCATCGCTCCGGAGTCTCGCCCGGAGAGGCCGAAGAAATCGAACTGAAGATTCTCGACGAGACGGGGTGGGAGTCCTTCCTCTCCCGCTATGGCGCGGCCTTTTCCGCTGCTTTTCCAGGCGCAACGCTGCCGGAGCCGGATGAGGCGGCGTTGAAAACCGAACAAGCGCGTCACCAGGGTCGAAGCCTCGCCGTGCTCTTTTTTCCGCCTCGGGGCATCGGCCCGACCGCCTGGACCGTCGACGAAAAGGAACGCACCCAAATTCGCCGCCGCTTTGCCCTCCTTGGTCAAACACTCGACGGCATGAGGATCTGGGATCTTCGCCGGGCCATCGCCGCCGTCCGCGAAATCGCAGGAGCCGACCAAGCCGACCTTTCGCTCGAGGCCTCCGGGGTCATGGCGGCCAATGTGCTCTACGCATCGCTGTTTGAATCGAAGATCCGGAGCCTCGACTTGCACCAACTGCCCTTCCGCCACGAGGATGGACCGGAATTGCTGAACGTGCTTCGCTTCACTGACCTTCCCCGAATTGCAGGGATGGCCGGGGCGCGATGCCGACTGAGGATCGATTCCGAATCGGCTGAAAAATGGGGATTTCTCAACGAACTGGCCACCAAACTCGCCTGGCCCGAGGGGCAGGTGCAAATCCAGGACATCTCTCGGTAGGACTGAGTTCGTGAATCCCGCACTTGCTATCGACAGGATCCAAGCCCTCAGTGGCCCGTGACCCACACTCCACTCTTTTTGGCTGGCCCCACGGCAAGTGGAAAAACGGCAGTTGCTCTGTCCCTGGCGAGGATGCTTGCTCCTT
>CALDKL010000258.1 GCA_937898895.1 uncultured Verrucomicrobiae bacterium
GGACGCGAGGCCATCCTCAGCGCCCTGACACAGGCAAAACAGCCCGATGACTTTTCGACGCGGGCGGGGCAGTTTCTGTCCGCCCTCGCGAGCCTGCCGCCGGTGGAACGACCTGCCGGATGGGATGCGGCCAAGGCGCAGGGAAAAACCCTCGCCAATGAAAAGCCCGTCGTCGCCGAGGCGCTTGCCCGTCTCGGAGCGCGCTTCGGAGACGCCGAATTTTTTCCGAGATGGCGCGAGATCGCCCGCGACGCGCAAAAACCCACCGCAGCCCGGATGGAAGCAATCGCTCTGCTCGACTCGGGACGCGATCCGGAGCTAGGCAGCCTCGCCCGCGAACTGCTCGGCGTCCCCGCGCTGCGTGCCTCCGCCGTGGCCGCCCTGCGCCAGGACCCTGGTGTCGCGACAGCCGAGGCGATCATGCCACGACTTGCGGAATTCCCCCTTTCGCTTCGCAACGAGGCCATCAACCTGCTTGCCGCAAAGGCCGAATCGGCCCTTGTCCTGCTACGGGCAATCGATGCAAAGAAGCTCTCGTCCTCCCTCGTCTCACCGGTGCTCCTCGATCAATTCTCCCGCTTCGGAAATCCTGACATTGACACCCTGATTTCGAAAAACTGGATTCGCGGAGGCGGCGGAGTGGATCTCGCCCAGCTCACCTCCACGATCGGATCGTGGAAGAAGAGACTTTCACCCAATGTTCTCGCCAAAGCCGACGCCTCGCGCGGTCGCCAGACGTTTGCAGCGACTTGCGGGACCTGCCACACCTTGTTTGGCGAGGGCGTGGCACTCGGCCCGGATCTCACCGGATCCAACCGGGCGGATCTGGGCTATCTCCTGGAAAACGTTCTCGCTCCCAGTTCCGTGGTTGGCAAAGACTATTTGCTCCACGTCTTTTCGATGAAGGACGGTTCGACGCTCAGCGGTATGCTCCGTGGAGAGACGCCGGAGTTCGCGAAGCTCGCCATGCCGGGAGGCACCTCGCTCGATGTGAAGCTCGCCGATGTGGCAAAACGTGAAGAAATCCCGCAATCGCTCATGCCCGCCGGTCTCTTTGAGGCCTTGCCCTTCGACCAGGTCGCCGACCTCGTCAGGTATCTCGCGAGTCCCGGACAAGTCCCATTGCCAGGCGAAAGATCGCCTGTCGATGCCGCCCGCGCGATCCCCCCACCCGCAGAGGGTGTCGTCCGCATCGAAGGCGAAGACCTTGTCAAAACGGCAACTACCAAAGGCGGCAACGTGCGCTCGCAAGCCATGTCCGGATTCGGCCCCGGATGGTCGGGCAGTCAGCAACTCTGGTGGACGGGGGGACAGCCCGGTGAAGTTCTCACCCTGAAGGTTGGCGGCCTCAAGGCAGGCACCTATGACATCACCCTGTTCCCCACCAGCGCGAAAGACTACGCGATCCTCCGCGTCGCGATCAACGGGCAACTCAGGGAGGCCGATCTCTACACGGAACAGGTCCTGCCCGCCGAGCCAATCCACTTCGAAAAGGTCAATGTCAGCCCGACGGAGCCGCTTCAGATCGACGTCCATCTCACCGGGAGCAATCCGGCGGCGCTGCCTCACTATATGTTTGGGCTCGACCGGATGGAGGCGAGAAGCCGGTGAGCGGATTGCCTCGCGATACTGGTTGACGGATTGGTTCGGCCTGACATCCTCT
>CALDKL010000259.1 GCA_937898895.1 uncultured Verrucomicrobiae bacterium
ATTTTTCCGGTCCCGACATCGAAGAGCACCGCTTCGCCCTTCAATCCGGCGATTCCCGTCGCGGCGACGATTGTGGTGGAGTCAGGGGAAAAATGAAGGGAGTTGATCCTGCCTTCGGAGGTCTTCAGAGTCCTGACAGGTTTCCCGTCGGGACTCTTCAATTCAATCTGTCCGTGTTTTGCGAAGGCCTCGATCGATCGGGTCTTCGAGAACGCGGCGGCAGTGATCGAATCGCTCGCGGATGCGGTCGGGGCGATCTCGGGCACGATCAAGGCCGAGAGCAGCGAAAGGTCGTGCTCTTTCCCGGGGCCGTTGGCACCCTCTTCGATCCAGCGCTTCAGCAGGGCGATCTCGTCGGCAGTGGGTTGCGGCTCCTTTTTTGGCGGCATGGCCGGCTTCGTCTTTTTCAGGAGCGTCTGGAGGAGGAAGGATTCATCGGGCCTGCCAGGGACGAGGATATCCCTGTCGTCGGTCTCGCCGCCCTCCATCAGCGAAGCGAAAGTTTCGACCGAGAATTCACCCTCGTAGTCAGAGCCATTGTGACAGCCCGAGCAATAGTCGCGCAGGAGCGGAACGATCTCGGTGGAGTAGTCGACCGGGGCGGCGAAGAGTGGGCAGGTGAAAGTCGCCGCAATCCCCGCCAGCGATGCGAGGAGGCGGAGATCCGGATCGGGACGAAAGAGGGTCAGGGCCATGATCAAACCGGGTTGAATCAATGCTGAAAGAGAAATTCGCGCGAGGTCATCAGCGCCCAGTAGAGATCCTCGATCACGGCGCGTCGTCCGCCGTCACCCGGGGAGCCTATCAAGGACAGAAAACCAGTCCTCTCGCGTTCTGTGGGGAGACGCGAAAGGGTAGCGAGATAGGCCTCCTCGACGATGGATGCGTCGCTCGCCTGCTCGGCGATCCGCCTCGCGACGGTGCCTTTGTCTGAGGAAAGGCGCGCATTGAGAGCATTCCCATTCGTGAGGTGAAGGGCCTGGACCATGCTCGGCTGATTCGAGCGTTCGCATTCACAGATGATCTCTCGATCATTGCGGCCGAAGGTCTTCAGGAAGTAGGACTGCACGGCGGAATCGTAGAGTTCGAGGGCGCGGGTGCCTTCCTTGTAAAATTCGGTCTTCTCCGTGCTGCCGTCGTTGAGGGCGACCTTGTCGAAGGTGCCGGGCACCCCGGTGACGTCGGCGATGGCATCGTGCAGAACCTCGGCCATGAGGCGTCGAGGTTGGTGCCGGGAAAGGAATTTTTGGTCGTCTCGATTCTCCGAAAGGACTTCACCACTGCGCTGATAGGTCTCGCTGCGGAGGATGACTCGCATGAGCGCTTTCAGATCGAATTGGTTCTCGATGAGATTGGCGGCGAGAGCGGCGAGAAGAGGTTCGTTGCTCGCCGGATTCGAGGCGCGGAGGTCATCGACAGGTTCGACGAGTCCGCGTCCGAAATAAGCGGCCCAGATCCGGTTGGAGATGGCACGGGCGAAATTCGGGTTTTCGGGAGCGACCAGCCAGTCGGCGAGTGCCTCGCGTCGGTCGGTGGTGGCCTCCGGATCGAGCGGATCGCCATCGAGCGGGGCAGGTATCTGCGGCTTTCCCGTGCGCGGCTGGATGAGTTCGCCACGCGGCTCCACAAAGAGAGTGCGCACGCCGTCGCCGCTGCGCGCATCTCCGCCCCAACCTTTCGCTCGGACGCGGGCGAAGAGATTCGCGAAGGCGTAGTATTGGTCGTTGGTCCACTTTTCGAGCGGGTGATCGTGGCATTTTGCGCAGTTGATGGATTGGCCGAGGAAGGCTTTGGCAGTGTTCTCGGCGAGGGTCTCGGGATCCTGGTGGACGGCGTAGAAATTCGTCGCGCCGTTTTCGCTGCTGACTCCTCTTGCGGTGATGACCTCGCGCACCATTTTGTCCCAGGGGCGGTTGGCGGCGATGCCGCTGCGGATCCATTCGTAGTAGGCCTTCACCGCAGCCGGTCGGAGAATGCCCCCGTTTACGAGAAACAGGTCGGAAAAGCGGTAGCTCCAATAGTCGATGTATTCCTCCCGTCGGAGGAGGGCGTCGATCAGTCGGGTGCGTTTGTCAGGGGCATTGTCCGCGAGGAAGGCCCGTGTCTCGGCGATGGTGGGAAGCTTTCCGATGGTGTCGAGAAAGGCGCGGCGCACGAACTCTTCGTCGGAGCACCGGCCCGATGGTTGGAGATGGAGTTGCTGCAGTTGTGCGAGGACGAGATCATCGATGAAATTTGCCTTCGGTGCGTCTGAGAAAATCTCGACTGGAATCGCGTTCGGAAAGGGCGAGCGAATTCGCGCGATCGCCACCGTGCTCGAAAAGAGCGCCGTCACCGCGCCTTCCCCGTAGCCGATGACCTCGGCCTTCCCCGATTCATCGATGGAGGCGACGGTTTCATCCGAGGAGGCGAATTTGGCCCAGTCGGTGACATCGAGGGTGCTCCCGTCTTCATATCGGGCGGTGACGAGGAAACGCTGCTGCGAACCCTTCGTCAGAATCGAGAGCGGCGGATCGACAGCGATGGAGACGACGAGAGCGTCATCGGACGAGGGTGCCGGGCTGCCGTTCGCGATCCACTCCGAGAGGATGCGATACTCGCGCGAGCGCGGAGCGAGCTTCTTTCCGCCCTTGTGTGGCACCGCCATGGTTGGTTTGGTGAGAATCAGGCTTTTCGCCGGATCGAGGGGCAGGATGCGGCGCCCCTGTGACTCGCGGGTCATCGTGTAGAAGTCGGCGGGCGAATCATAGCCGCGCAGGCTGAGTCGAAAACCGCCCTTTCCGGCGACGGCTCCATGGCAGGCTCCGGCATTGCAGCCCTGTCGTGTCAGGACGGGCATGACGTGGTTGTTGAAGCTCCAGGCGAAGGGTTTCTCGAATTTCGTCACCTCGACGATGCGCGTTGCGGTGGACTCGCCGGACTTCGCTGTGAGGATGGCCTTGCCGTTGCCTCTGGCGTGCAGGACACCTCCGAGGAGTTCGGCGACGCCGGCGGGTTCGATCGACCAGGTCGCGGACGCTTCCTCGCCGATGAAGTTGCCGCCGTCGACCCGCACGGCGAGAACGTGCTGGATTGCCTCCGGTCCGTCGAGATGGATCCGCTCCGGGAGAATGCGGAGTTCGTCTGCGGTGGCGAACGAGTTGGCGAGCGAAAGGGTGAGCAGGGGGAGGAGGAGTTTCATCCTGACAATCACGCAAACAATTCCTTCACCGGCGCATTTCCAAAATCGACGATGGGAAAGGGCCGCCCCGAAGGTCCCGGCAGATGGGTTTCGAGGTCGAACCCGAGGGCGTGGAACAGGGTCGCGACGATGTCACCGGGGGCGACGGGACGCTCCGCCGGGTAGCCGCCGATGGGATCGCTCTTGCCGACGACCCGCCCTCCCTTCACCCCGCCACCGGCAAAGCTGCAGGTGAAACACTGCGGCCAGTGATCGCGTCCGCCGGCAGGGTTCACCTTTGGGGTGCGACCGAATTCGCTGAGGCCCGCGACGAGGACGTCGCCGAGCATGCCGCGCTGGTGGAGATCCTCGATCAGGGCGGCGTAGGCCTGGTCGTACATCGGAGCGACTTCGTCCTTCATCTGGGTCACCGAGATGAAGGGCTTCGATCCGTGGATGTCCCAGGAGAGTTCGTTGAACACGGTGAGGAAGGTGTTCACCGTCACGAAACGGACCCCGTTCTCGACGAGGCGGCGGGCGAGCAGGAAACACTGGCCGACGCGGTTCATCCCGTAGCGTTCGCGGACGGACGGCGGCTCCTTCGAGAGATCGAAGGCAGTGCGCGCCGATTCGCTGGTCATGAGCCGAAAGGCCGAATGAAAATTCTCGTCGAGGAGACGAGCGTCTTCGCTCGCCTCGAAGGACTTCACGGTCTGCTCAACGAGGTCGCGCATTTTCCGGCGTCGGTCGAGCCGGGTCGCACCGAACTGGTCGGGCGGCAAGAGGTCGGGCACGCGGAAGTCGGGCTTCGAGGGATCGGCCATCAGGGCAAAGGGATCGTAGGCTTTTCCGAGGAAGCCGCCGGCCTGTCCGTTTGGCAGGTTGCCGCCACCCCGTCCCATCAGCTCTGGCAGGACGACAAAGGGCGGCAGGTCGTTGCGCGCGTGCATCAGAAAGTTCGCGACGGCCCCGGCATGGGGAGTCTCGATCCCGCCGGTGAAGCGGCGGCCCGTCTGCATGATTTGCCAGCCGGCATCGTGAACCGCCGCACCGTCGTGGTGGCAGGAGCGGATCAGGGAAAACTTGTCGGCGACCTGGGCGTGTTTCGGCAGGATCTCCGACACTTCAAAGGCATCCGATTTGGTGCGGATCGGCTGGAAGGGACCCCGGATCTCGCTGGGCGCGTCCGGCTTCATGTCCCAGAGATCGAGGTGGCTGGGACCGCCAAGATTGAAAATGAGGATGCAGGATTTCGAGTCGTCGCCCTTCACGTTTCCATTCTGTTTTGCGGCGAGGAACTGCGGCAGGGAAAGTCCGATCGGAGCAAGTGCTCCGACGGTGAGAAACTCGCGACGGGTGCGTTTCGGCCCGCAGAGCGGACCGGGAGTTTCAGCGAGGAAATCGAACATGGCGTGAGGTTGGTTTGACCTCTGCGTGACAGGGGAGATCAGGGCAGGCTATTGTTTTTTTGATCCGGCGTCTTGTAGCGCGATGCCGGGTTTTGGTAGGATTCGATCATGCAGCCGTTCGATCCGAAACGCTTTCAGGAGGCATTTTTTGCCTGTTGTCCCGGCCTCCGCGAACCCATCGAGCTGATGGGGGCGAGCCCGGGCGTGGCTGTGTTTGTGAAGGATCTCGAGAGCCGCTACGTCTACAACAACGATTTTCACCGCATCCGCTATGATCGCATCCCCTCGGATGAACTGGTGGGAAAACGCGCCCGCGATTTTTTCCCCGCGCTTCTGGGCGATGCCTACGAGGCGCATGATCGCGTGGTCTTCGCGTCGGGACAGGCCATTGTCAACCAGGTCTGGCTCGTCCCCACGATCCGGGGCACGCCGGGCTGGTTCCTCGCGAGCAAGTGTCCGATTCGTGACGGCGAAGGTCAGGTGATTGGTTTGTTAGGTCTGATGACCCCGATTGGGACTCCCGAGGGACAGCGGGATCATTTCGGCAGCCTGCGCAAGGTCGTTGAATACGTGGAGACCCATTTTGTCGATGAGATCGATGCGGACGGACTCGCGGCGCTGGCGGGTCTGTCGGTGCCGCACTTCAATCGACTGTTCCGCAAAGCCCTCCGGCTCTCGCCGATGGAATACGTCCTCTCGTTGCGAGTACAGGAAGCCCAGCGACTGCTCGCGACCACGGGAATGGGGCTTGGGGAGATTGCGGCAGCGACAGGATTTTACGATCAGAGCCACTTCACGAAACGCTTTCGAAAAGTGACGGGAATGACGCCGGGGGAATACCGGCGCGGGGTGTTTGCCTGAGACGCCTATCTTCGCGTGACCCTTACGGTGGCAAAGGCCGAGGCACGACCGAGGTTGTCAACCGACTGGACCTGGATCGTATTGCGCCCGGTCCTGAGCTTTGCCCGGAGCGACCAGGAGGGGCAATGTGGTGACGGTAACGGTCCAGGCGGAATTGCCCGGTTGCGGCCATCGCGTTCACGCATCTTTTCAAGGGATTCGTCGCAGGATTTTTGGCTCACCCTGGCTGACATTCGCACGATGTCCCGCTTTTGACTCATCCGACGCACCCAACCGTTCCCCGCTCGATGCTTTCAGTATCTTTGTTTATGAATCAACAGGCCCTTGCCGGATGGCCTGTCGCACCGTATCGGAGCGGCCTTGGACCTCCCCTTCGACGCCACCCCGACTACGTTGCTGATCGCTTCACTTGGAGCGCTCTGTCTCGGAGTTTCCAAAACCGGTTTCCCCGGGCTCGCGATCCTCAACGTCCTGATCATGGCGGAGCTGTTCGGGGCGAAGAACAGCGTCGGTGTGATCCTGCCCATGCTGGTGGTCTGCGATCTCGTGGTCTATCCGCTCTTTCGCCGCCATGCGAGCTGGCGGGAGGTCTGGCCACTCGTGCCCGTGACCCTCGTCGCGGTGGTCGCTGCTTCGTATCTTCTGCGCGAACTCGACGATGGCACGGCGCGCCGTGTCATCGGGGGCATCATTCTACTGATGCTGGGCCTGCAACTGCTGCGCGAGTTCCGGCGCGACTTCCTCGAGCACCTTCCGGACTCACGACTCTTTCGGTGGTTCACCTGCGCCCTCATCGGCGTGGCGACGATGCTGGCGAACGCGGCCGGTCCGGTCTTTTCCCTCTACGCCCTCGTCCACAAGATGAAGAAGGAAGAATTCCTCGGTGTCGGAGCCCGCTTCTTCCTCCTCGTGAACCTGTTCAAGATCCCCTTCCTCGGCAATCTCGATCTCATCCACGCCGAGTCGCTGAAGTTGAATCTCCTCCTCCTTCCGCCACTCTTTCTCGGCATCTGGGCGGGAAGGGGGCTCGTCGCGCATGTGCCGCAGCGATTTTTCGAGGTGCTGCTCTACGGCTTTTCGGCGATCGCCGGAGGAAAACTGCTCTTTTTTTGAGGGGAACAGGGCACCCAAACGGGCGGTCAGCGGCACAATTTTCTTTCCGAGGACAAAAATTGTGTTATAATTTCCATAATTAAACCCAACGCGATAATGGGAATGTTCTTTGCTCTCCTCATCTCCTCGATTGCCGGATATATCGGATGGTGGATCGGGGAATTTTTTGGGATCGCAGCCGCCCTCATGCTCAGCTCCGTCACCAGCGTAATCGGCTACTGGTATGGAGTGAAGTGGAATCGCGAATACTTCAGTTGACGTTTTCGGCCTTGCGAGTGGGTCGGCTGACGAGGTGGACGCCCCTCAGCAGAACCGTTCCAGAATTCCCCGCATTTTTCCTTCGCGGGCCTCGATGCTCTCGCAGAGGGCGAATTGGACGCGGGCGCGGTTCAGGTTCTGGGCTTCGTATTTCACCTTGAAATACACATCTCCGGCGAGGTAATCGGTGAAGAAACGCAGGCCGAGTTCAAAGGCGATGAGACGGACCGAGTCGTAGAGGTATCGTTTGTCGGCCTCGGTGAGGAATCCCTTTGCCTCGGTGAGGTAGCCACGGACGAGGGCTTCGAAGAGATCGAGGTCGAGAAAGACCTGGCTGAGATCGCTTGTTTCCTCGCCGGCGGGATTGCAACCGCTGCGCACCGCATCTCCGAAATCGTAATGGATCAGGCCGGGCTTCACCGTGTCGAGGTCGACGATCGAGGTGCCTTTGCCGGTGAAGTCGTCGATCATCACATTGGTGATCTTCGGATCGCCATGGATGGGGCGCAGATGGATTTCGCCCGCATCCTTTGCCTTTTCGAGGATGCCGACGAAGTCGCGGCGGTGTTCGACGAATTTCGCGAGACGGCGCGCCTCGGAGACGCCCGCGAGCCGGGCCCCGGCCTCGGGGGTGAGGACGACTCGGTCGTAGTTTTCGAGATAACCCGGCGCGATATGGAAGCCAGGCAGGGTGTCGGCGAGTCCCTCGGTGGGGAAGTCGGAGATAATGCGCTGGAAATGTCCGAGAACTCGTCCGGCCTCGGCGGCATGTTCGGGTTCGGTCACTTTTTCGTAGTTTGTCGAACTCGCGATCATGGAGAGGGCGCGCCAATAGTCGCCCTTCGCGTCGGTGGCATAATCGTAGCCATCCTTCGCCGGGATGACCCGCGGGAGTTGCCAGATACGGTCGGCGTGATCGGCCTCGGCCTCGATGCGGCGGTGGGCGTGATCGGTCACGGCCTTCATATTGGCCATCACCGCGACGGGATCCCTGAAGACGGCCTGGTTGATGCGCTGGAGGATGAACTGCTCCTCCGAAAAGGTCGTGCGCTGGATGACTCGGTAGGTGTCGTTGACGTTCCCGGCACCGATGGGTTGGATGGCGACGAGGCGTCCGGGGACTTCAAACCGGGTGGCGATGGATTCCGCAATCATAAAACAAGGGGCGGAGAGTACGGGGGGAATGGAAAAAGTAAAAGCGGAAAGGGCGGGAGATTCGCTCCGCCGCAGGCTGCGCAGACAGAAGGGGCATGAGAAATGCGGATTAGAATCGACGGGAGGAGACTTGCAAGGCCCGCCATCATCGGATAGGTAAGCACAAGATGTTCCGGTCGCTCGCCAGTTCCCTCGTCACCCTTGTCGCGATACTCCTGTTTTCCTTCATGATGCTGTTCCTTTGGAAAGGCAGCGAGGGGATCGAGTTCACCCGCAACGCCTTCGAGGGCGACAAGTCGACCCAGCTTGTGCTCGAGGAATACCGACGCGAACAGATCAAGGCCTCCGAGGTGGCCATGAACGAGGAGAAGGAAGAAAAAGAGGATATGAAAGACGCTGCCCCGGTCGCCACCAATGCGGGTGACGGACCGGCCGTGGTCATCTGGATCAATATCCCCGGCTTCCGCGGCGACTATCTGGAAAAGGCTGAGGCCCCCTTTCTGAAAAAACTCGCCACCGAAGGAGCGGCCACAAACAAGATGCGTCCGAGCTTTCCCTGCATGACCTATCCCGCCCACGCGACGATGGCCACGGGCGTCACTCCGGACAAACATGGCATCATCGCCGACCGCATTCGCTTGGCCAATGGGCAGATCGTCGACAAGCCGATGGATGCGGCCTTGCTCCTCGCCGAACCGATTTGGGTGACGGCAACCCGGCAGGGAGTGAAAACTCTCGTGCACGACTGGCCTCTTTCACAGAATCAGACGGGGGACAACAAGGCAGCCTATTTCCTGACTGCCTACAATCCGGACGAGACGGACGAAGTTCGCCTCAACAAGGCGCTCGAACAATGGCGCAGCGACAGTGGCGGCGGAGCGGCTCCGGCAGCACCTGCTGCAGCTCCGGCAGCTCCAGCGGCGGCACCAGCGGCGGCACCAGCGGCGGCACCAGCGGCGGCACCAGCAACAGCTCCGGCAACATCGACACCGGCACCGGCGGGAGGAGGAAAGCTGCGCCTCCTCATGCTGCGTCTCAACGACATCTTTCGCGAGGGGCTCCTTCACGGGCCGCGAGCGGACGAGACCTTTGCCGCCGTGGGCAAGACGGATAAGGCCCTCCAGACTTTTGTCGAAACGGTGCAGGCCGAATGGGCGAAGCTGGCTGAACCGAACGCAAACCTGATTCTGTTTGTCACGACGGACCACGGCCTCGCCGAACTCGACAAGAATGTGAACATCGCCCACCTCCTCGGCGACGAGATGATGGCGAACTGCGATATCGTTGCCCACGACGCGGTGGCGAATTTGTTTTTCAAGAACCTCCCGGCCTCCGAGGGCGAAAAGAAGATCTTCATCAGCAAGTTCGACAACGAGCTGAGCAAACGCATCTATTTTCGGACGCTGAAAAAGGAGGAACTGCCGCCCGAGTGGGCGTATCTCCAGCCCGAGCGCACCGGGGACCGGGTGCTCGTGCTGAAGACGGGCTATGCCTTCGCCGACCAGAAGGCCGCAGAGCCCGTCTTTGATCCGACGGAGGGTCCGGGATTCTTTGGTGCTTTCGGATATCCCGTGGAAGAATCGATCCGCATGTCGGGACAAATTTTTCTCGCCGGGTTCCCCAAGTCTCCGGCGGGAACGTTCGACGTGGTCGGGCAGCTCATGTTCCACGCCACGGTCTGCAAACTCCTCGGAATTCAACCGGCCCCCGGTGCGGTCACCGAGACGCTTCCGCTGCGCTGAGGTCGCGGCGGGGCGCG
>CALDKL010000260.1 GCA_937898895.1 uncultured Verrucomicrobiae bacterium
GAATTTCCCCTGAGGCGGGATCTCGATTTGGCTGTCGCCGCCTCTGAATCCACGCAGATCCGGCGCCTCCGCGACGAGCGGGGACTGGATGCGGGATTGATTCGGCGAATGTTGTGCTCTCAGATGCCTATCGAAGAAAAGATCAAGCGGGCGGACCTCGTCGTATGGAACGACGGATCCCTCGATGCACTGGATGCTCAGACCGACCACCTACTTTCCCGTTGTCATACCCTCTTTTCTCCATGACTGAACCCTCTTCCGCTGAACCGGGCGACGCCGCCCCCGTGAACCCGCTCGCTGAGTTGGCGAGCCTGCCCGAATCCACCGTCGCAGTGGCCGAGGCACCGCAGGTTCCTGTTCCGGAGTCACTCCATATCAATGAATTTCAAAAGACGCCGCTCGCCGCTCTCCACGAGATTGCCCAGGAGATCGGGCTTCGTGTCGCGGGGGTTCGCTCGAAGCATCAGCTCGTGTTTGAGATCCTGAAGTTTTACGGTCATCGGGGTACCAAGATGGTGGCCGAGGGTTTTTTGGACTACGCGGGCGACCACTATGGATTCCTGCGCTGGCCGGAATTTAGCTTTGCGGCCAACGCGGATGATGTCTCGATTGGTTCCGCATTGATCCGCCGTCACGAGCTTCGGCAGGGCCAACGGGTGAAGTGCCTCGTGCGCGGTCCGCGGGATCGTGAGAAACATCTCGTTGCCGAGGAATTGCTCGAGATCGAAGGGGTGCCTGCCGACGAATGGGCTCCTCCCGCAGGGTTCGACGATCTCAAGGCGATGTTTCCATCGGAACGTCTCATTCTGGAGACTCCCGGGTCGACCGTCGCCTCGCCCCGTGTAATTGACCTCATTGCCCCTCTCGGGAAGGGGCAGCGCGGACTCATTGTGGCTCCACCGCGCGGTGGCAAGACGATCCTTCTCAAGAATATCGCGGTCTCCATTCGCGAAAACAATCCGGAGGTGGAGTTGATCGTGCTCCTCCTTGATGAGCGACCCGAGGAAGTCACGGATTTCCGCGAGACGGTCTCGGCTTCGATTTACAGTTCGACCTTTGATGAATCCTCCAATCGCCACATTGAAGTGGCGGATATGGTGCTGAACCGGGCGAAGCGCCTCGTCGAGACGGGGCGCGATGTGGTCGTGCTGCTCGATAGCCTCACGCGTCTCGCCCGCGCCCACAACTCGGCCCGGCAATCCGGCAACGGGGGCAATCAGGGAGGGCAGGGGAAATTCCACCACAAAGGCGGTGGTGGCGGTGGCGGAGGTGGCGGCCCGATTGGGAGCGGGGGGATTTCGCCCAAGGCCCTCGAGCGCTCGCGCCGATTTTTTGGCGCGGCCCGGAACGTGGAGGAAGGAGGCAGCCTCACCATCCTCGCAACCTGTTTGATTGAAACGGACAGCCGGATGGATGATGTGATTTTCG
>CALDKL010000261.1 GCA_937898895.1 uncultured Verrucomicrobiae bacterium
CGTTGCCGTGGCCGAAAATGTCTTTCAGCACCGCCGCGATGTTCTCGGCCTGGTTGCGACCGTTCGAGAAATCGCCGCCCGAGATCGCCTCGGGATGCACCACCTGGAAATAGAAGGCACAGGTCGTCTTTTCGCCGGTGCCTTCCGCTTTCGCGGCGCGCCCGCGCAGGGTCGGGAGCGAACCGCCGATGGCAGCGCCGTAGAGTTCGTTGAGCAGGCCGAGGCCGTAGCCCTTGTGTCGGCCAAAGGGAAGGATCGCGACGACGGCAAAGGGATCGTCGGTGGGGTTGCCGTCCTTGTCGATGCCGAAGGGCGACTCCAGCTTTTTGTTCTCGCGTTTGTATTGCTCGACCTTGCCCATGGCGATCTCCGAGGTGGCCCAGTCGATCACGACGGGATAGCCGAGCGCATCCGTCGTCGGGAATCCCCAACTGTGCGGGTTGGTGCCCAGGGTAGGGAATTTTCCGCCGAAGGGCACCACCTCGGCGAGGGTCGAGGTGCAGTTCGTATAGGCGATGTAGCCGCGTTTGGCTGCGTCCATGACGTAGCCTCCGCCCCAGAGGTAGTGAAAGGCATTGTCGATGGCCACGGTGCCGCTGCCGTATTCTTCGGCGAGGCGGATGCAGGTCTCGATTGCTTCGCAGGCGACGGCCTGTCCCAATTTGCGATGGGCGTTCCAGATCTGGACGGCGGGAAAACGGGTCTCGAGCATTTCGATTTGCGCCCCTGGGACACAGCCCCCGCTGCCACTGCCGAAAAGTTCGTCGAGATGGAGGGCCTTCAGCGCGTTGTGCGTGCGAATGCCGTGCCAGGAGGCTTCGCTGCACATGCGTGCCGCCGCTGCAGATTCGTCGGCGAGGAAATTGCGATGGCGATAGGCGGCCGCGACGAGATCTTCGTGTTGTTCGCGGGAGACGACAAAATACGTGGGGGTGGACATGAAGAAAGGTGATGGGAGCCGATTGATACGCGCCAGGAGGCGGTGGTCGTGAATGGAGTGGGAGGTTCGCCAAATCCCTGCACAAAATGGTTTTCACCTTTGCAAAGTCAGTTCGCTTTGCTCGGGTTGTTTTTTGGACTCATGGGTTCCTTTTCCCCCTTCCGCGTGGCTCGTCGGTCGCTGAGCTTGCTCAACTCCCTCCGCCCGCCGTGAAGGTGAAAACGATTCCTCACGAATCTTGCGCACGAATTTGGCTGGCCTCACCCTAGGTCGGGGAGTGGGGTGGCGCCAGCAGAAAATCGGTTCACACTCGCCCGCATTTCTCAGAGCGCTTCTGCTGCGACTGGCTGCGGCCCGTCCCCGCTTCGTTCCGGCCCGGATTTCCCTTGGACGGTCTGTTCTCAATTGCAGCCCGGCGGGAAATCCGGGCCGCGCCTTGCGGGAACGGGTTCTCTCGGCATCTCGCGACGAAAAAGGGGGGGCGAGAAATGCGGCCAGGCGCTCACCCGACCCGTTGCCCCGGCACCGCGCCTTCGTCGGGAGAGAGCAGATACAGATCGTCTCCGCCGGGTCCGGCGGCAACGATCATGCCTTCGCTGAGACCGAATTTCATCTGGCGGGGGGCGAGGTTCGCGACCATTACGACGAGCCTTCCGACGAGATCCGCCGGAGCATAGGCCGCCTTGATCCCCGCGAAGACATTCCGAGTTTCGGTGCCGCCGAGCCCCAGGGTGAGGCGCACCAGTTTCTTCGCCTCCGGCACCTCGTCGGCGGCGAGAATGCGGGCGACGCGGAGGTCGATTTTGAGAAACTCGTCAATCGTGATCTGAGGGGCGATCGGATTCGCGGCAAGCACCTCTCCGGAATCTGCCGCCGTCGGCGAAGGATGCGAAGCCCCGGCGGCTGCGGTCTCTGCTTCCGAGGGAGAGGGGGCGCTCCCTTCCTCGCGCGATTCGCGGACCATCGATTCGACTTTCGCTGGATCCACCCGCTGCATCATGTGGGAGAATCTTGCGATGGGGCGTCCCGTCAGGGGAGTCTTCGCCTGATCCCAGCGCACGATGGGATTGTCGAAGAGTTCACCTGTTTTCCGGGCCAGTTCCGGCAGGACAGGCGCGAGGTAGATGACGAGAGTGCGGAAGAGATTCAGCGCCACCGTGCAGACATCCTGCAACTCGCGGCTCCGGGCCGCATCCTTGCGCAGTGCCCAGGGCGCCTTTTCCTCGACATAGGGATTGGCCTGGTCGGCCAATTCCATGATCATCCGCATCGCTTTGCCGAAATCGCCGTTTTCGTAGGCTTCGGCAATCTCTTCGCCGCGTTCGGCGAAGTGGACAAAGAGGCCCCCGTCCTCCGGATACTCTGCCGAGAGGCCGAGCGTTTCGACAAACTTCGCAGTGCGGCTTGCCAGATTCACCACCTTGCCGACGAGGTCGCTGTTCACCCGGGCGACAAATTCGGCGAGATTCAGATCGAGATCCTCCACCCGCGAGGAGAGTTTCGTGGCGTAGTAATACCGCAGGTATTCCGGATCGAGATGCTCCAGGTATTTCGAGGCGCGGAGGAAGGTGCCGCGCGATTTCGACATCTTCTCGCCGTCCACCGTGAGAAACCCGTGGATATGCACCTGGGTCGGCAGGCG
Organism: uncultured Verrucomicrobiae bacterium; assembly: GCA_937898895.1. Taxonomy (GTDB): domain Bacteria; phylum Verrucomicrobiota; class Verrucomicrobiia; order Verrucomicrobiales; family DEV007; genus Arctic95D-9. Next base: position 2,583 of record CALDKL010000261.1, read on the forward strand.
GAATCCCGCCGTCTTCAGCATGGCCGGCCAGAAGAGGGTGTGGAAATACTGAATGTCCTTCCCGATGAAATGATGGATCTCCGTCTTTTCACTCTTCCACCAGTCGTCCAGGGTTTCTCCCTGACATTGACACCATTCCGCCGTGGCGCCGATGTAGCCGATGGGAGCGTCGAACCACACATACCAGTAATTTCCGGGTGAGTCGGGGATCTCGAATCCGAAATACGGAGCGGGACGCGAGACATCCCAGTCGCGGAGCGGTTCGTTGAGGAAATAGTTTTTCAGGTAGTTCGCACATTCCGGCGGCACGGTGCCCGACTGGGTCCATCCGGCGAGGAACTCGTGCATCCGCTCGATCCGCACGAAGAGATGCGTCGCCCTGCGGAGTTCCGGTCGCGTCCCCGAGAGCGTGCTCACCGGATCGACGAGATCGACGGGACTGTAGGCCGCCCCACAGCTCCCGCAGTTGTCGCCCGGCTGATCGTGCGAACCGCATTTCGGACAGGTCCCGCGCACGAAGCGATCCGCGAGGTAGGTGCCCTGCTCGGTGTCGAAAAGTTGGTCGATCTCCTCCTCCACGACCATGTCGGCTTTTCGCAGGGCCGCCCAGATCTCGTGGCAGACGGCCCGGCAGGCCTCGCTGTGGGTGCTGCCGTAGTGGTCGAATTCGATTCCGAAGCCCGCGAAGTCCCGTTGGTGGGCCTCGCTCATTTCCGCGATGAGCGAGGCTTCGGAGCGGCCCTCGGCCCGGGCCCGGATCATGATGGCGGTGCCGTGGGTGTCGTCCGCACACACGTAGATCGCCCGGTGCCCGCGCATCTTCTGGAACCGCACCCAGAGATCTGTCTGCAGGTATTCGACGAGATGGCCGAGGTGGATGGGGCCATTCGCATAGGGCAGGGCGGAGGTGACGAGGAGCTGGCGCATGTCAGAGAAAACGGGGAGGCGGCAAGGGGAGGGGAATGTGAACGGGAAACGCGGGGCTGTCCACCGGGGAAGCGGGCAAGGCTGCCGCCACAGGGGAAGAAAAAAACGGAGATCGCAACGGTATCGGGCCCACACCGGGTGCCTCACACCGGGTGCCGCGCACCGGGTGCCGCGCACCGGGACGAGGGTGCGCTCGTTGCGAGAGGCCTCACCGATCCGGACGGACCAGGGACTCGAGCCGATCCGCGACGTGGGAGATGCCCCGTTGCCGGGTCTCCCTGACGCGGTGGCGAATCTGCTCCAGGTCAGTCGTCGGAGGACGGAGGGAGTGTTCGTGGGCCAGGTTTTGCAGGCATTGGCGGAGTGCCTCGCTTTCTCCGGGGGCGAAGGCGTGGTGGCCTTCTCGCCGGACTTGCGCCGCGATGCTTCCGGCGCTCGCTCCCACCCAGATCACGGGCCGACCGGAAAGCAGCGCCAGAGCCAGTTTGCTGGGCCATAGACAGCCGATGGTCTCCGGGCGTTGTGTCACCACGAGGGCATCCGCCGAGAGCAGGGATCCGAGCAGGTCCGTTTCCGGCGCATACTCCCGCCAGTGGCAGCGCCGCAATCCGAGAACCTCGGCATGGCGACGGGCCGCGTCGCGCTCCGGACCTCCGCCCTGGAAAACGAGGTCGATTTCCGCGCCCGCTTCCTCCAGTCCCTTCTGTGCCTCGAGCAGAGTGCGCCATTCGTGGGCGCGACCGAGGTTGCCCGAATAGAGCCAGACAAACGGAGCCTGCTCGGCTCGCGCGACCTTTTCGGGAATCGTCACCTCCGGAGGCCAGGGGGGGATTGTCTCGACTCGGGCCCGTCTGGGTCCGATCCTTTCGGCCATGTCCGGATCGAGAGCGATCACGAAGGCACAGGCGGAACAGACCCGCTCCATCGCCCGGGCCGTGATCCGGTGGAGGAGCGATCCGGCGCGCACCTCGCCGAGCGCGACGGCCACCTCCGGATACAGATCCATCGCCCAGTGAACCAGGCTCGCCCTGCCGTGGCGAAATGCCGCCGCCCTCACCGCGACGGGTAGCAGGGGAGGAGAGGACAGGCAGACGAGGACATCGCAGCGCGGAGCGGTCACGGTTTTCCGCCACAGTCGCACCAGCGCGAGTCCTTCGCGCAGGGCACGGCTGCCGCAGAGGGTTTTTCCGCCCCGATACGCCGCCTGGTCACCGACGAACACGATCTCGTGACCACGTTTCCCCAACTCCTCCGCCACCTCGCCGAGCAAGCGCGCTGTCGGGGCCGGATCGGGGGGCAGGAATTGGTTTACCAATAGAAAACGAGCTGGTTTCATGAGGCCGGAGGGCCGAGGTCCGCCGACGGGAAAGGACCGGGCGACCACGCTATGGCGCAACGAGTTTCAGGCGGCTGACGAGGAGTTCCTCGTAGTTCGTCCAGGCCTCGTCGATGGAGTCGTAGCCGACCGCTCCGGCGAGGAGGATGCGGGCGGGGGGTTTGGGCTGTCCGGTAAGACCGATGAGGAATTTTTTGCTGCGGAGCATATAGGACATCTCGTAGGGATCGTAGGGCACGTCCTTCGGCAGCCAGGTCAGGCGGAAGATCCACATCGGCTGCGCCGAGAGAGGGGAGACAAACTCGAGCACGAGCACCTTGTGGGTGCGCCCCCCCACCGTGATGGAGCGGGCTGGGTGTTCCTGCTTCAGCACCGCGCCGGTCGCGCTCATGCAGGCCTCGGGGACGTGACCGAAGACATCGTGGATGAAGCGGGAGTTGCCCGGCGCGTATTCGAAATAGAAAAACTCCATCGTGCGGCGTTTTCCTTCCTGGACGAGTGGGAGAAAGACTCCGCATCGTCCTTTGGCGAAGGCGAGTTGCTCGACGGCACCGCCGAGGCGTTCGGGTTGCTCATGCAGTTCGTAGCCCGACTTCGCGTCGCGCAGGTTTTCGGGCAGGTCGAGTGCCAGCACCGGTTCCCTGGCCCAGCGCAGCCGTTCCGGGATCGTCCGGGCGTGGACGATCACCTCCACCACGATCAGAGCGATCGCGGCTCCCCACCAGAAACGTTTGGTATGTCCGGGCCTGGGCATGTGGGGTTTGAGTACGCTTGCTTGGCTTGTGTTCGAACGGATGTGCGTTTTGCCAGAAAATCCGGAGCGCCGTTCACGTGGCGGGCACACCTTTCACCGTCGCACCGGCGGGAACATCGTTCACGACGACGGCACCGGCAAGGCATCGGCTTCCCGGGCCGAAGGTGACTCCTGGGCCGACAAAACTTTGTGCGCCGATCCAGCAGCCCTCGCCGAGGTGAATGGGGGCTGTGGTCAGATCAAAGGACGGGCGGGAGAAATCGTGCGATCCGGTGCAGAGAAACGCTCGCTGCGAGACACAGGTGTTTGCGCCGATGGTGATCGGAGCGAGGCTCAGGAGGAAGACCTCGTCCCCGATCCAGGCGTGATCTCCGATTTCGACGCGCCAGGGAAAGGTGATGTTCACCCGCGAACGGATTACGACCCCACGCCCGACCTTTGCACCAAAGACCCGTAGTGCGGATCTCTTCAGCGAAGAGGGCAGGGGAAACCCTGGCAGGAAGATGAGCGAACGGACGATCCACCAGAGGACTTCCCTGGTCCTCGATGCGCCGCGGGAGAAGGAAGCGTTGTCGAATTGGGAAAGGTCGATCATGGGGGACGGGGGCATTATTTGGCAGAGGGCTCAGAATCCTGCTCCTTCGAAGAGCACTCCATCGCCGCAGAGGATCGCTTCGGTCCATCGTCGTCTCTTCGCTCGAGACGTTTTTCCAGCAATACGAGCGACAGCATCAGCTCTGCGAAGGTTCTCTGGAAAACGTAGAACCAGCCGGGCCAGCCGTCGAGGATCACTCCCTTGACGAGCAGCGTGTAGACAAATGCTGCCGGAGCCGCCGGCCAGATCATCCGGCGAAGACGGTCGGCCATTCCACCGGGAGCGTCGTCGGCGAGCAGTTTTTCCGCTTCGAGCACTGCATACTTTCGCTGCGACTCGAACCAGCGGGAGAGCGGTTTTCGGTCGTCGTGGTCGATTCGGGATTTCAGTATTCCGACCGATCCATCGACGTGAAGAAGCTGGGTGTGCCCGTCCGGATGATAACGGCAGTGGATTCGATTGAACAGAACGGCCCTCGGGGGATAGAGCGATCCGCGCAGGGGATGCCCGCTGATGAGAAAGCGAAACGGAGCAAACCAGGCGGAGTGTTTCGTCGCAGGGGCGATCGATTCCAGCTCCCGGACAAAATCCCCATTCAACACATAATCCGCGTCGAGCGAGAGGATCCAGTCCGTCTCGGCGAGGGCGACGCCGTGATTCCATTGATGGGTGTGGTTGTCGAACGCTCGCAGATTGACCCTTACATTTGTATATTCCGAACAGATTGCGAGGGTGTTGTCGGTGCTGCCGCTGTCGACCACCACGACCCGATCTGCCCAACCCAAGCCATCGAGGCAGCGCCGCAGATTCGGTTCCTCATTCCAGGTCAGGACGACAGGGGTGATGGAGGAGAGATTCATTTTTGTTTCGGTCAGGATTTCCGATTCGAGGGGAATGTGCTGTCGATGGCTCGGGGAGGGAGGGAGACATAGTCTCCGATGGACGCGCAATCGCCGCTATTTGTTTCAGGGAGGGAGGCTATCCTTAGCCTCCGTTGGGCACGCAATCGCCGCTAAGGATAGCGGCGGTCCCTGAGGGGACAGGGAAGGAGGCTATCCCTAGCCTCCGATCAGCACGTTTCCGCCACTTGAGGAAGTGTCAGGGAGGGAGGCTATCCCTAGCCTCCGTTGGACGCGCAATCGCCGCTAGGGATAGCGGCGGTCCCTGAGGGGACAGGGAAGGAGGCTATCCCTAGCCTCCGATCAGCACGTTTCCGCCACTTGAGGAAGTGTCAGGGAGGGAGGCTATCCCTAGCCTCCGTTGGACGCGCAATCGCCGCTAGGGATAGCGGCGTTCCCTGAGAGGAGCCACTTGAGGAAGTTTCAGGGAGGGAGGCTATCCTTAGCCTCCGTTGGACGCGCCATCGTCGCAAAAGCCTACCCGACAACAAATCCCTCCGCGAGCGCGGCGGCTCCGAGTCTGGAATCTCCGGTGAGGAATTGCCGATCAGTGGTCTGTTCGCCGAAGGCCACGAGGGCAGCGGCGAGCTGGAAGGCATCCGCCGCACGCAGGGAGTGGACCCGGAGAAGCCTCAGGGCGCGGGAACGTACCATCCGGGTCGGTTCCACCTCCATCCAGGAATCCGACAGATAGCGGAGCTTTTCTCGGGCAATGACCCCTTCACCGGACCAGGCGGGATTTTCCCGAAGGCGGCGGCACAGCGCCGACTCAATCTCGGCAAGAGTCCCATACCAGACAAGCATGGCAGTATCGGACCGCAAATCCGACTCGCGTTTGCCGGAGTCCACTTCTTCCACCAACAGCGGAGTGATGGCTGAACGATCCCAAAATTTCACAGTTCGTCGCGTTCCTCGATCACCGCTGTGGTCAGGCCGGGAGCAATCCGGGCCTTCGGCAGTGCCAAAAATTCGTCGGCCGACAAGTTCTTTTGTCCCGGCATTGCCACCCCTTCCACCAACAAGCCCTGCATCCCCTCTGGCAAATCATCGAAATCGACCGCTTGCAGAAGTGCCACCGGGCGCTTTCGCTCGGTTACTAGCAGCGGATCTCCACCGCGCACACCTTCCAAATGTGCGGAAAGTCGGTCTTTGAGATCCGAAATACTCGCCACTTTCATATGGCCAATATAGCCAGATCAATCCGGCCCGTCAAGCATCCGCGAGAAAGAAGCGTGGGTTCCGTTTCGGCCGATACCGCTGAATTCCGCCGTTGGACGCGCAATCGCCGCTATTTGTTTCAGGGAGGGAGGCTATCCTTAGCCTCCGGTGGGCACGCAATCGCCGCTAAGGATAGCGGCGTTCCCTGAGGGGAGCCACTTGAGGAAGTTTCAGAGAGGGAGGCGATCCTTAGCCTCCGTTGGGCACGCAATCGCCGCTAAGGATAGCGGCGTTCCCTGAGGGGAGCCACTTGAGGAAGTTTCAGAGAGGGAGGCGATCCTTAGCCTCCGATGGACGCGCCATCGCCGCTAACCCGGATTTCTCACACCAGATGATGCGGGCGGTTTGGATTTTGGTGTAAAGTTCTGGTGTTCAAACAATACTGCACAAACAAAACCCCAACCGCCGCATGACGGACTGTATCCAGCAAACCTTCGCTTTTCAA
>CALDKL010000262.1 GCA_937898895.1 uncultured Verrucomicrobiae bacterium
CGATGGCGGTCATGGTCGAGGCCGTGCCCATCGTCATGCAATGGCCGGGCGAGCGGGCGATGCCGTCCTCGAGTTCGAGCCAGCCGTCCTCGCAGAGATTTCCGGCCTGTCGCTCCGCCCAATATTTCCACATGTCGGTGCCCGAGCCGAGAGGTTCGCCGCGCCAGCATCCTTTCAGCATCGGACCGGCGGGGAGGAAAATGGAGGGAAGATTTGCCGAGGTCGCCCCCATGATCAGCGCGGGCACGGTTTTGTCGCAGCCGCCCATGAGAATGACACCATCGAGGGGGTAGCAGCGCATCGTCTCCTCGACCTCGAGAGCGAGGAGGTTGCGATAGTACATGCTCGTGGGCTTCATAAAGCTCTCCGAGAGGGACATCACCGGAATCTCCACGGGAAAACCGCCCGCCTGCCAGACGCCGCGTTTCACCTCCTCGGCGCGGTCGCGGAAGTGGGTATGGCAGTTGTTCATCTCCGACCAGGTGTTGAGGATGCCGATGCAGGGTTTCGCCTTGAAGTCCTCGCTGTTGAAACCCATTTGTTTCAGCCGCGAACGGTGTCCGAAACTGCGCTGATCATCGGGGGAGAACCAGCGGGCACTGCGCAGAGTGGAGGGATCGCGGGGGGGATTTTCGGAATCGGGCATGGCACTACTTTCGCGAATGGAGACGGAAAGGAAACGAAAATCCTGACGAAGAGAGGGTGATCCGGAGAGAGGCCGAATCGCGTTGCGGCGTCCGCCCGCCGCGCCTTGCTTCCGGTGGTTGCCAACCCATCCCTGGTGGTGGTTGCGCGATGGGGGCGCGGTATTGCGCGACCTTTCGGTGGCTTTCAGGAAAGGGAAAGCCGCCCCGTGGAGTCTCCGAAGCGTTCTTCCTTCACTCCGACACGGTCGAGCAGACTGAGGAAGAGATTGCACATGGGAGTCTCCTGCCCGGCGAGGGTGTGCTGGCCGGTCTTGATTGTTCCGCCTCCCTGGCCGGCGAGCACGATCGGCAGATCGATGTGTCGATGTCGGTCGGGATCGGCGAGTCCGCTTCCCCACACGATCATCGAATTGTGGAGGAGCGTCTGCCCATCGGCATCCTTCCGCGATTGGAGCTGTTCGAGGAAATAGGCAAGCTGTCGCGAATAAAACAGATCGACCCGGGCGAGTTTGTCGAGGGACTCGGGATTGTTCTGGTGGTGGGAGATGGAGTGATGCCCGTCCGGCACTCCGATCTCCCGGAAGCTGCGGTTGCTGCCATCGTGGGCGAGGAGAAACGTGGCGACGCGGGTGGAGTCGGTTTCGAATGACAGCACGAGCAGGTCCATCATGAGGCGCACGTGGTCCTCGTAGGCACCGGGAATGCCTTCGGGCATTTCCCTATCGGGCACAGTCGGCAGGCCGAATTTCTCGGCCCGTTCGATCCGGCGCTCGATCTCCCGCACCCCGGTCATATACTCATCCAGCTTGAGCTGATCGTTGCGGCCGAGTTGGCTGTTCAGTTTCTTCGCATCCTCCATCACAAAATCGAGGATGGATCGCTGGCGCTGGTTGCGAAGGGAGAAGTTTTTCTGGCGCTCTTCTTTGGAGCCCGATCCGAAGAGTCGCTCGAAGACGTGCCGGGGATTCGACTCGGGCGTCATCGGGGTCGTATCGGAACGCCAGGAGAGGTTGAATTGATAGGCACAGGAATATCCGGAATCGCACACGCCGCTTTTGCGGACGCCGTCGCAGGAGAGTTCGAGCGAGGGGAAACGGGTCTTGTCGGCGATGGCGTTGGCAATGACCTGGTCGACGGATACACCGAGCTTGATGTCGGCTCCGGCGGTTTTGCGCGGGCGAGCCCCGGTGAGGAAGGAGGCATTGGCCCTGGCGTGGTCGCCGCCGCCATCCATGCCGGCGGTACCATTCTGATGTGCGAGTTGACCGGGAACAAACACGTGCTCTTTGAACTTCGCGTAGGGTTCATGGGTGGGGCCGAAAGCGAAGTCTGCCCCGGTGCCCGTGAGAGCCCACTTCGACATGTTCATGCCGTTGGGTTTGTAGAGGAAGGCGGTGCGCAGGGGGGCTCCCGTGGCCGTGGTGGCGAGTCCTTTCGCAGCTTCAGCCCTGGCCGCGGACGCGTTGAAAAAGGTCTCGAAAGCGGGCAGGGCGATGCCTGCACCCAGCCCTTTGAGAAAGTGACGACGATGGACTCGGGAGATCATGACCGGGAGAAAAGTAGAGAAGGTCGTAACAGGTTACGCTCGCCCGTCCTACAAACAATTCACGCGAATCCGGCAAGGGAATGAATCCATGCGGGCTATTCGACGACACCCGTAGCGGCTTGTTTGTCGGCAGTGACCGATTTTGTCGCGGGAGCGGAGGCACCGGACTCGCCGAGCACGCCGATCCAGGCGACCAACTCCCAGATCTCGTCTTCCGACAGAGTGTCTGCGTACCCGATCATGGGAGTGCCGTTGAGCCCGGTGGAGATGGTGCGATATAGATCGCTCGGCCGATCCCCCGATTTGTGGTGTGGGCTGGCCAGCGTCGCGGGAGTGATCGGATTTCCCCATCCGTCGATGAGTCCCTTTCCTCCCGCGCCGTCCCCTTTGCCGCTGGAGCCGTGGCAGGTGGCGCAAAGGGCGGCGAAACGGGCCGATCCGGTCGTGGCTCGGCGGGCGCGGTCCTCGGACGAGGAAAACCATCCCGGCACCGACGGTTGTGGCACCGGTTTTGCCGCGAGGGCCGGATCTTTCCATGCTTTGGAAAGGTTTTTCAAATAGACGATGAGGGCGTCGATTTCCTCATCGTGCAACTGCGAAAACACCGGCATCGCCGTGCCGGAGATCCCGCTGCGAATGGTGCGGCGCAGATCGGCATCGACGGGTTGGGTGCCGTAGGCGGTGGTGCGGAATTTGAAAAGCCCGGATCGAAAATTGCGGGGTTTCACCTCGAGTTCTGCCGCCCAGGGACCGTTGCCGCGACCGGTCGAGCCGTGGCATTCAACACAGTGTTTCTGATAGACATAGCGCCCCTTCATGTAGAGGTGAAGTTCCTGGCGTTTCGGGTCTGTCGAAGTAGGCTCCTCTCCCAGAAGCCTCATCGGGGAAAGCCCGAGGCAGAGGAAGGCTGCAATCAGGCTCGGCAGACACTCCAGGAGGAGAAAGCCGGAGGAGGATTGAGGGATGCGGATCATTCTGAATCAGGGTGGAAAACGATTCGGGTTCTTCCCTGGATTGGCTATCGGCGAATCTGCGCCATTTGTCATTCCCCCTTCTTGGGCGGGCAGGTTTTCGCTGCACGGGCAGTGCGGGCGGCCACAGGTGGGGAACCCCGGTCGTTTGCCGAAACTGAGG
>CALDKL010000263.1 GCA_937898895.1 uncultured Verrucomicrobiae bacterium
GGGCCTCGTTTCCGGAGATCGTCCGGTAGGTCATCGATGCCCGGGCCCGCCTCCCCTCCCCTTCCCGACCCCTCGGACTCCGACGCGGTGGCGTCAGGCGCGGCAGCACTGGAGCCGACAACCGGAACCGTCGCGAGTCCGAAGTCTCCCTGAAACAAAGCCTCCTCCAGACGTAGACTCACCTCCTCGACCATCCCCTTCGTCTCTCCTCCCTCGTCGTCCTCTTCGATTCGTCCGGCGGCGTTCTCCTCACCCACCCTCTCCTGGGAAAAGGGCTCGAAAAACGATTCCTCGATCTCTTCCGGATTCTCCTGAAGCTGCCGCCGAAACGCCTCGAAGACCCCGACCAGGGGAGGAGAAATGGCGGGGTTCTCCGCTCGTGTTCTCCACGAGAATGGTTCGTTTGTCAGGATCTTCCAGAGCAGCGGCATCGCGACGACGGTACGTCGGACGTCCTCAAACGGTTTGCCGGGCAATCGAGCCAACTCTCTGACTCGCTCGGGAAGGTCGATGCCCTCGAAGAGTGTGGGAATGGTCTGGTGCAGACGAAACTTCAAAGGGATCTCCTCCCAGGCAGATCGGCCATTTCGCTCGAACCATCCGGCGGAACCGGCGAGAGATCGGGTTCCTGTCAGCAGCAGTACATTCGCAGGAGGCAACCACCATACGGCGCAGGCGCCGGGCTTTCGTTCGAGCAAATCAATCGCCTCTCCGATACGCCGCGAAAACACCCGAGCCGTCTCCAGGTCAACTGGGCCGACCTCCTCTAACAATGACGCCAAGTCAACTCCCTCGACCTGCTCCTCGCCAACGAGGGTGACGGCCCCGGCATCCTCGAGCAGACCGATCTGAAGCTGATGCATCAGGCCGCGTCCGGGGCGCCGGGTGGAATCATGGTGCTGACTGAGCCAACCTTCCCGAGGCAATGAATCGACTCCGGGCAGCAATTGGAGAAGCGTTGCGCTCCCCCGGATTCGCGTGGTGATCGCATACGGCTCGTCACCCGGTCCCAGGAATTCAGGCAAGGCGCGATCCGCTTCACCAGGGAACGACTCGGCCAGCTCCCTTCGAAGCCACTCCCGCATCGGCATGCGGGGAGACGGAGCGACCGCTTCGGCCTCCTCTTCCGCCGCTGCCTGCAGAGCCTCTCGCAAAATCGCGAGCATGTTCCTGCTATCTTCCGAAAGCGTCGCGAGAATGACCTCCCGCAGGCGGATCGGCAATTCCTCGAAATTCCGGGGCAGGGAATCCCGGTAAAACGTGCGCACCGGAACCCCGCCAACCAGGCTGCAAAGGATCTGCACGAGATTCCATTCCCAGCGATGCTCACGCACTCTCGCTCCGGGGCGAGACCAACCCGTGAATTCCGAAAAGACGAGCCGAGTCTCCCCACCACGACCCCGGACCACCTCAAAATTCAGGGTCGAGCAGCGATCCATCGATGCGGGCAGATTTTCCCGCTTCCCGAACAGATCGATGAACTCGAGCATCCATCGCGCGGCGATCCCGACGGGCACTTTGCCAACCCGCCCCAGATATTCCGGCAGCGGTTCCCCATCCCGCATCGCGTCGGCGTAGAACAACTCCTCCCCATCGCGTCCCCACGAATAGAGTCTCGAGACGGCCCCAGCCCTCTCATCGGCGAGGGTCCGCATCTCTTCCTCGAAGGCCTCGCGTTTGTCGGCCCGCGCCGCTGCCTCCTCGAAAATATGAAGGCGCGCCAGGCTCCACCGCACACAATCGAGCACGAGGAGGATCTTTTCGTCCGACCCGACACAGGGCAGGGTCACGACATTGCCATTGGTCTCGCGAACAAAGCGAAACTGGGCGAACTCGGCACTGCTGGGAATCTTCATCGCGGTCAATCCGCCTCGGGGAAGCGGGAAGGCACCCCCTTCCGACAAGCAATAAGCGGTTGTGGACACCGCCGGAAAGGTAGATGTTTCCTCCCGCGAAGTCATCCACGAACCGCGACAATCCCCCATGGCGGAATCCAGAAAACATCAGCTCCACCGCAAAACCGGAGAAACCGAGGTCCGGATCGAGTTCAACCTCGACGGCACCGGCGTATCCTCGATCAGCACCGGAGTGCCCTTTTTCGATCACATGCTGACACTCTTTGCAAAGCATGGTCGCTTCGATCTGACCGTCGAGGCGCAGGGCGATACGGAGATCGACTACCACCACACCGTGGAGGACACCGGCATTGTCCTCGGGCAGGCGCTGCATGCCGCCCTTGGGGAAAAGCGGGGGATCTTCCGATACGGATCGGGCCTTTTTCCAATGGACGAAACCCTCGCCCGTGTGGCTCTCGATGTCAGCGGGCGCCCCTTTCTCGAATACCGGGCACCGTCGGGCGTTCCCCATGTGGGTGAGAAATTCAATTTCACACTCGTCGAAGAGTTTCTCCGCGCCTTCGCTTTCAATGGTCTCCTCAATCTGCATGTGGAGATCCTCTACGGACGCGATCCCCACCACATGGCCGAAGCGGTTTTCAAGGGGCTCGCCCGCTCCCTCGACGATGCCACCCGCATCGACGAACGTATCGCCGACATCGTCCCGAGCACCAAGGAGGTGCTGTGAGCAATCTCCCCGAATCTTCCAGCGGCGATATGTCCCACCGGGTCGGCGTCATTGATTACGGAGGCGGCAATCTCCGGAACGTCCTCAATGTACTGAAACACCTCGGACACGAAGGTGTCTTGGTGACGGGTCCGGCCGATCTCCGCGCCATCGATCGTCTCGTTTTCCCTGGGGTAGGTGCCTTCGGGGATTGCGCGGCGGAACTCGACCGCCGGGGGCTGCGCGATGCAATCGTCACATGGATTCGCGACGACCGCCCCTATTTCGGAATCTGTCTCGGATACCAAATGCTCTTTGAACGATCCTCCGAGAGCCCGGGAGTGAAAGGACTCGGAATCGTTTCCGGAGAAGTGGTGCAGTTCCCTCGCGACGGCGGCCTCAAGGTTCCACACATGGGATGGAATCAGGTCGAACCTCGGGATCGGCACCATCCGGTGTGGAGAGACCTGCCCGATCCGCTGTACCTCTACTTCGTGCACTCCTATTTCCCCGTCCCGACCGACCCCTCGATCATCGCCTCGACCACCGAGTATGGGGAGACTTTCGCCTCGAGCATCGCCAGCGGCAATACCTTCGCAGGTCAGTTCCACCCGGAACGGAGCCAGGAAGCGGGGCTGCGCCTGATGCGAAACTTTCTCGAGCACTCCCTGTCCGTGACCCGTGACCCGTGACCCGTTGGGACCTTCAGTTCGCCACGCGCATCGGCATGATGACGTAGAGGAAGGGTTCGTCGATCTTGAGCACCCCGGGACTGCTTTCGTCAATCAGGTCGATAAAGACTTCGTCCTGATCGAGGTTGCGCAAGGGAGCCATGACAAATTCCGGATTGAAGGCAACGACGATCCGGGGACCATCGTAACGCACGTCGATGATTTCCTCGGCCTCCCCGATCTCCGGCGAATTCGCGCTGATGGTGAGGCGATTGTCCTCGAAAGCAAACTTGATCGAGTTCGTCTTTTCATTCACGAGGAGACTGACCCGGCGGACCGTTGCCAGCAACACCTCACGCTCGACGATGACCCGATATTTCGCCTGGCTTGGGATGACTTGCCGGAAATTCGGGTAATTCCCCTCCACGAGCTTGGTGATGAGCAGACTGCCATTGAGTTCGAAGCTGGCCTGGTTGTCGGAAATGGCGACCTTCAGTTCACCTGAAACCTCGAGAAGTCGCTGCAACTCGTTCACTGCCTTGGTCGGGATAATAACGCCACACTCGTTGCCGACCGGAAACTCGAGATCCTGCTCGACCATCGCAAGGCGACGCCCGTCGGTGGCCACGAGTGTCAGCATACCCTCTCCGATGATGCAGTTGACCCCGTTGAGCACATAGCGGGTCGCGTCCGTGGAGATCGCGTAGGCGGTCTTGCGCAGCGCGTCATGGAGCAGCTTCTGATCGATGGTGAATTCCTTCGCGTCGCCGAATTCGCCGATCACGGGGAACTCTCCGGCCGGCAGTCCGAGAATCTTGAACAGACTCGGCCCACTCTTCACCGTCGCCGCGTTGTCCGCATTGACCTCGAAATCAATCTCGCTGGTGGGGAGTTCGCGCACGATGCTGGCAAGTCGCCGCGCGGGAAGGGTGGTCGCACCGGGTCGGCTTACTCTCGCGGGGATACGCTTCGTGATCGTGACGTCGAGATCCGTCGTCGACAATTCCAGCCCCAGCTCATCCGCCTGAATCAGGACATTGGAGAGAACGGGCAGAGTCGTCCGGGGACTGACGACGTGTTGGACCTGGTTGAGCGCTTCCTGGAGAACGTCTTTGTCGATCTGAAATTTCATCGCTTCCGAAGTTCCCAGTGTGGACCGGAGCCCTCGTTCTGTCCACGCGAATCTTCTAATCCACCTCGATCTCCCGCCCCCTCGCGCCAAGGCCCCCCTGGGGATTTCCAGCCCTCCTTCCCTGTCGGGACCGCGGCGCCTCAGCCGGAGATGCGCAGCGCACCAGACGGCGCTTGATCAGCTCGACCGAACTCTTGAAGGCAGCCGAATCCTCGCAACGCTTCTTCATCTTCTTGACTGCATAGATGACGGTACCGTGATCCTTGCCAAACGCAGAGGCAACTTCGACGAGCGAGAGGTCGGTGAGCGAGCGCACCAGAAACATGGCCACCTGGCGAGCCTCGGCAATGCGGGCGGTCCGACGCCTGCCATTGAGGGTGTTCAGGTCGATGTCGTAGTGTTCGGCCACGGCACCCTTGATCTCCTCGGCTCCGACCTGACGACTTTCCTCGGAGTCGCAGATGTCGGAGATGACTCCGTTGATCTGCTCGAGAGTGACAGGCCCTTCCGTCAACGTCGCCATCATCGCCACACGAATGAGGGCACCCTCGAGGGCACGCACATTCCCCTTCACCCGCTCGACGATACGATCGATCATCTCATCACTGATCTGCACCATCTTCCAGTCGTCTCGCTTGCGGCGGAGGATCGCAGCGCGAGTTTCGAGACCCGGTCGGTGGATCTCCACGCTCAGGCCCCACTGGAATCGCGAGACCAGGCGCTCCTCGAGTTCATTGATTTCCGATGCCGGACAATCGCTCGCGAGCACGATCTGTTTCCGCATGTCGGCGAGCCGATTGAAGGTATGGAAAAATTCCCGCTGGAGACCCTCCTTGCGACCGAGGAATTGGACATCATCGATGAGGAGGAGATCTGCCTCGCGATACCGTTTCCGGAAAGGAACGAGGGCATTTTTCTGGATGGCGTCGATGTAGTCGTTCGCAAACTGTTCCGCCGTCACAAACAGCACTCTCGACTTGGGTCGCTGGCGGAGCGATTCCCAGCCAATCGCATGAAGGAGATGGGTCTTGCCAAGGCCGCAGGCCGAATGGAAAAAGAGCGGCTGGTAGGTTTTCCCAGGGGCATCCGCCACGGCGCGAGCCGCCGCCCAGCCCAATTCGCTGTTTTCGCCGGGAACAAAATTCTCGAATCGGAAAATCTCAACCAAGCCCGAGGCGCGTCCACGCTCGCACAGCTTCTTCTCGCTCACCGTCTCCACGAGTACCCGCGGCACGAGCCGAGCCCGATCCTCCTGCGCGGAGTTCGCCGGAGTCCCTTCCTCGGCCGTTGTCGCTTCTTTCGCTTCTTCGACAGCGGACGGATCCACCACGAAGCGGATGCGAGCACAGGTTTCGAAATGCTTTCGAACGATTGAAAGTAAACAATTTTTAAAGTTTTCCTCCACCCAGATGGCGTACATTGTTCCCGGAGCGACCAGCACGACCTCTTCGGGTGAGGCCGAGAGAACCTTGAAATTGGAAAACCAGAGATCGTGGGTCGAGTCGCCGAGCACACTGCGGAGCTCGCGGGAAATTTGATGCCAAAGGCGGGTGTTGTCGGAGGAATTTGTTGTTTCGTCAGGGTTGGGCGGAACTGGGTTGTGCATTCTCGGGGTGGCGGTGGCGGATTCGGGGACGGAGAGTGAAATGGAGTGACGCCCGGGCGTGAACACGCTCGGTCATTTCTTGGCGCAACTTGTTATGCAATAACATGTTATGAGTCGAAATGAGGTCGGTAATTTCGCGTGGATCACTGGGATAAACAACGCGACTTTCGCGCAATCCCAACCGAGATCTTTCCTCCGCGACGCCACTCCCTGGGTGGGAGAACGATCACTGGAGAGGGAAGGGTCTCGACTGGCATCAAGCGGGGGGATCACCGTGACATCCGCAGCCCTCAGAGACAACTTCAAAGTAGCAATATCGACATCTTTTTCATGCCACCTATCCCGGATAACCAAAAGGGCAACGCTTCGACTCCATTCTCTGAAATTTTGAGAAGAATTATTTTGGATTCTTAAACATTTTAGATTTCCAAGGCAT
>CALDKL010000264.1 GCA_937898895.1 uncultured Verrucomicrobiae bacterium
AACGGCTCGGAAAGGAGACCATCAAGGCCCGCTACGGAAACCTCTTCCAGATGTATGAGAAGATCGCCGGCGAGGATCCCTACGAGACTCCGATGAAGATCTATCCTGCTGTCCACTACACCATGGGTGGACTCTGGGTCGATTACAATCTGATGTCGAATGTTCCCGGTCTCCACGTCCTTGGCGAAGCAAACTTCTCCGATCACGGGGCGAATCGGCTCGGTGCGAGTGCACTCATGCAGGGGCTCGCCGACGGGTATTTTGTGATTCCTGCGACCCTACCGAATTACCTTGCGGGCCAGAAACCGGGATCGGTCAAGGCCGACGCACCCGAATTCAAGCAGGTCGAGACCGAAGTGAAGGATCGCATTGCCCAGCTCATGTCGGTGAAGGGCAAGAAAACGGTGGATCATTTTCACCGCGAACTCGGCATGCTGATGTGGGACAAATGCGGCATGGCACGGACCGATGCAGGTCTGAAGGAGGCTCTCGCGAAGATCCCGGTGATCCGGGATGAATTCTGGAAAAACGTCCGCATTCCCGGGTCCGCCGACGGGGTCAACATGGAACTCGAGAAGGCCTGGCGTGTTGCGGATTTCATCGATTTCGCCGAGGTCATGTGTCACGATGCCCTCTCCCGCGAAGAGAGTTGCGGTGGCCACTTTCGCGAGGAATACCAGTTCACCTCGGACGATCCCGATGTGCAGAGCGGCTATACCAACCCGGGCGAGGCGAAGCGGCGCGACGAGGGCTTCTGCCATGTCTCCGCCTGGGAATACTCCGGTCCGGGCAAGACTCCGATCCTCCACAAGGAACCCCTTGTCTTCGAGAGTGTCGAGTTGAGCGTCCGCAGCTACAAGTGATCCGCCCCCTCATCCGAACCAACCCAGAATCTTTTCGAACCGTCATGAACCTGACTCTCAAAGTGTGGCGCCAGAGTGGACTGAATGCCGCAGGACGCATCGAGACCTACGAGGCCAAGGGCATTCCCGAGGAGGCTTCCTTTCTCGAGATGCTCGACATCGTCAACAACGACATCATCGAATCGGGCGGTGATCCGATCCATTTCGATCACGACTGTCGCGAAGGAATCTGCGGGGCCTGTTCGCTCGCAATCAACGGGATCCCCCACAGCAAGGAAAGCGGCATCACTACCTGTCAGGTCCACATGCGAAAGTTTCGCGATGGCGAGACGATCTGGATCGAGCCATTTCGGGCGCGCGCGTTTCCGGTGATCAAGGATCTCATCGTCGACCGCGGTGCCTTTGATCGCATTATCGCCGCCGGTGGTTACATCGACGTGAGATCTGGCTCCGCGCCCGAGGCGAACTCGATCCTCATCGGGAAGGAAGACGCCGACGCCGCCTTCGATGCCGCGACTTGTATTGGTTGCGGGGCCTGTGTCGCCGCGTGCAAGAATGCCAGTGCGATGCTTTTTGTCGGGGCGAAGGCGTCCCACCTCAACACCCTGCCACAGGGACATCCGGAAAAGGACAAACGTGTTCTCGCGATGGTTCGCCAGATGGACGCCGAGGGTTTCGGCAATTGCACGAACTTGTATGAGTGCGAGGCGGTTTGTCCGAAGGAAATCAGTGCCGACGTCATTTCAAAACTGAACCGTGACTACGCTGCCGCGATCGCTCGCGAGGCGTTGGCCGGATGAGGTGTTTTGATCCGCTTGCGTAGGTGTGCCTGAAAACGGTTTTCCCAAACGGAGAAGGCGCGGGAATCGGAGGCAATTTGCGGCTGTGGAGACTCTCACGTTCTGCGCTCGCCGATTTCGTGCGCTGACGCGCCGTGGCAGGCGAACCCGCTTCGCT
>CALDKL010000265.1 GCA_937898895.1 uncultured Verrucomicrobiae bacterium
ATATTTGCGCTCGAGATAGTAATCGCGTGCTTCCTCGGGGATGTCCTTCGCCATCAGTTCACCCCGGCGGATCCTGGCGGCATCTTCGCGCGACTTCGGCACCCAGATTCGTCCATCGTTGCGGAGTGACTCGGACATGAGCGTCAGCTTGCTCTGGTAGTCGCCACTGACCGGGATACACGTCGGGTGGATCTGGGTATAGCAGGGATTGGCCATGTAGGCTCCCCGTTTGTGGGCGCGCAGTGCGGAGGTGACATTGCATCCCATGGCATTTGTGGAAAGGAAAAAGACGTTTCCGTAGCCACCCGTGGCGAGCAGCACGGCGTCGGCTGCATGACTCGTGATCTCGCCGGTGGTGAGATCGCGCACGACGATGCCCTTGGCGTGTCCATCGACGACGACGAGATCCAGCATCTCGGTGCGGGTGTACATCTTCACTCCGCCCTTCGAAACTTCTTTCTCCAGCGCCTGATAACATCCCAAAAGGAGTTGCTGCCCGGTCTGCCCCCGCGCATAGAAGGTGCGGCTGACCTGGGCTCCGCCGAAGGAACGATTCGCGAGGGCCCCTCCGTATTCGCGGGCAAAGGGAACCCCCTGGGCGACACATTGATCGATGATCTGAAGCGAGATCTCGGCAAGGCGATGGACGTTCGCTTCGCGGGCGCGGAAATCACCACCCTTGATGGTATCGTAAAAAAGACGCCAGACCGAATCACCGTCGTTCTGGTAGTTCTTCGCCCCGTTGATCCCGCCCTGAGCGGCGATGGAGTGGGCGCGGCGCGGGCTGTCCTGGTAGCAGAAGCACTTCACCTGATAGCCGAGTTCCGAAAGGGTAGCGGCGGCAGCCCCCCCGGCGAGGCCGGAACCGACGACGATGATGGAATATTTTCGTTTGTTCGCCGGATTGATGAGTTTTGCATGCGACTTGTAGCTGGACCACTTGTCGGGAAGGGGTCCCGCAGGCACCGCTGAATGGAGGGTGCCGTTTGCTGAGCTGGAGCTGGAGGCTTTGCTGGCCATGATCGGTAACGGTGATAGGTGAGGGTCGGGACTCTTCTCGGGGACGCTTGTCAGGATTGAGCGGTTGTTTCCACCGTTGCCGTCGCCGCATCCGATCCGGCGGCGTCATCGAGGGCACCGGTCGAGATCAGGATGGGGATGGAGAGAAATCCGATCCAGAGCAGGATCGTTATTCCCCAGGCGAGACCTTGAATCGCGCTTCGCGATTTCACCGTGCGCAGGCCGAGCGTCTGAAAGACCGAAGCGATGCCATGACTGAGGTGTGAACAGAGCAACGAGATCGCAACGATGTAGAAGAGAACCACGAGCGGATTCTGGAATCCCGCAATGACCATGCCGTAGACATCGTGACGATCCGGATTGCCGGGATCCTTCATCGAGGCGAGAACGGGATCGACGCGAACCGTGAAGTGGAAGATATGGAAGACGACAAACGCAACGACGGTGAGGCCGCTCCAGATCATGATGCGGGAGCTACCCGAGGCCTGCACGGTGGCGTCGCAGGCATAACGGGTGTCGCGGGCAGCACGATTCTCACAAACGAGGGAAACCGTGGCAAGGATGTGGAGGACAAAAGCCCCGAGAACGCCCACTCGGAAAATCCAGATTCCCCAGCCGTGGATCATGTGATGGAGAAACTCGGCGTATTCATTGATGTCCTCGCGCCCCTGGAAAAGGAGGAGGTTTCCGGCCATGTGTCCCAGGAGGAATCCCACCAGGGCCAGCCCGGTGAGAGCGACGATCAGCTTCCTGCCAATCGACGAGTTCCAGAATCGGAGGAGTGTCTTGCCAAGCACGTTCATTCGCGGGTTTTTGTTTCCATACGCATTTCGACCCCGTTTTGCAAGGAGATGACGCACGCGACATCAATTTTTGAACGCTTTCAGACGAAGGAAACGCAAACGCCGCCTGATGAGATTCAGTCTCGCTGACAGGATGTCTCACCCTCCCAGGTATGCTTCGCGAACAGAGGGGTCGTTTCTCAGGGCGAGGGAGTCATTTTCCCGGATGACGCGCCCGGTTTCGAGAACGTAGCCGTAGGAGGAAATCTTCAGGGCGAGATTCGCATTCTGCTCCACGAGGAGGACGGTGATGCCGCGATCCCGGTTGATCGCGACAATCTGTTTGAAGATGTTCCGCACGAGGATCGGCGCGATGCCGAGAGAGGGTTCGTCGAGCATGAGGCAGCGTGGTTTGCCCATGATGGCGCGTGCGATGGCGAGCATCTGTTGCTCTCCCCCGCTGAGCGTGCCGGCGGACTGGGAAATGCGTTCCTTCAGCCGGGGAAAGGTCTCGAAGCAATAATCGAGGTCTGCGGCCACTCCGGCGGAATCCCTCCGCAGATAGGCCCCCATACGCAGATTTTCGGCCACCGTCAGGTTCGCAAACACCATTCGCCCCTCGGGCACATGGCAGAGTCCTCTGGCGACGATGGCATGCGGGGGGAGGCCGGTGATGTCCTCACCATCGTAACGGACGGTGCCCGCGGTGGCCTTGGCGAGCCCGGAAACCGTGCGCAACAAAGTCGACTTGCCTGCTCCGTTCGCCCCGATCAGCGTGACGATCGCTTTGTCCGGCACCCTGACGGATACACCATGCAGGGCACGGATGGCTCCGTAGGATACTTCGAGCCCGGATATCTCAAGCATTGTCCACCTCCTCTCCGTCCTCCGTATCTGCCCCTTCGTCACCGAGATAGGCCTCGATGACACGATGGTCGCTCTGGATCTGTTCGGGCGTTCCTTCGGCGATTTTCTTGCCGTATTCCAATACGGCGATGCGCTGGCAGACGCCCATGACGACCGTCATATCGTGTTCGACGAGCAGCACGCTGATGGAGAAGCGCTCCTGGATGAAGCGGATCAGGTGCATGAGTTCCTCCTTCTCAGTCGGATTCATTCCTGCGGCCGGTTCATCGAGGAGGAGCAGCCGGGGACGAGTCGCGAGGGCCCGCACGATCTCGAGACGTCGTTGCGCTCCATAGGGCAGGCTCACGGCAAGCTCGTCGCGAAATCCCTCCAGTTTGAAGATGGAAAGCAGCGCGATGACCTCCTTTTCCACCGCGGCCTCCGACTCGTGGAAGGCTCTGCCGCGCCAGAGAGCGTTGCTGACGCCGTGGGGGCGGTGCAGTTGCGTGGCGACGCGGACGTTGTCAAAGACGCTCAGAGACGCGAACAGACGGATATTCTGAAAGGTGCGGGCGATTCCCGATTTGGCAAGCTGATGGGGCCTGAGACCTGCGGTGGGCCTGCCCTCCAAGGTGATCGTGCCCTCGGTCGGCTGGTACACCCCCGTGATGAGATTGAACGCGGTTGTCTTGCCCGCGCCGTTCGGCCCGATCAGGCCGACCATCTCGTTGTGCCCGATTTCCAAATCGAGCGAGGACACGGCGGTCAGTCCGCCAAAGCGGATCGTGGCCCGGTCCAGTTTCAACAAGGGAACGGAAGCACTCATGACGCCGCCTTCACCCCCTTTCTCCTCGCGTTGCGGAAAGTGAACAATCCCTGCGGCCGCAGAATCATCAGCAGGATGATGAGCAGCGCGTAGAGGATCATGCGGTAGTCCGCAAACACACGCAACTGTTCGGGCAGCCAGGTCAGGAGGATCGCGGCGAGGATGACACCCGGGGTTCTCCCCATGCCGCCGAGAATGACCATCACGACGATGTCGATGGACTTCAGCCAGTCGAAACCGGTCGGCACGATGGTCTGTTTGTGGTGGGCGTAGAGCGCCCCGGCGACACCGGCGAAGAAGGCCCCGACAACGAAGGCGGTCACCTTGTAGCGCACCGGATTCACCCCCATCGCGCTCGCCGCCACTTCGTCATCGCTCACGGCCAGGAAACCGCGTCCATAGGTGGAATTGACCAGACCAGCCACGGTGTAGATCGTGATCGCCGCGAGCGCAAAGGTCCACCCCACCGTGGCCAGTTTGGGAATGCCGCTGAGTCCGCTCGCTCCACCCACCGCTTCAGTGTTCTGCATGATCACCCGGATGATCTCGGCGAAGCCGAGGGTAACGATGGCGAGGTAATCGCCCCGCAATCGCAGCGAGGGAATGCCGACGAGCAACCCCGCCAGCGCCGCGAGGAGTCCGCCCGCCAGGAGAGCTGCGGCAAAGAGCAGGGGCTGCAGCGACGCGGGAACGAGCACGGCACAGACCAGCGTGAGCTTGGCCGCCGTGTATCCGCCCACCGACATAAAACCGGCGTGACCGAGACTGAACTGACCGGTGTGGCCAAGGATGAGATTCAGGCTGACAGCGAGAATGATATTGATCCCACAGTCGATCCAGACTCCGCGATCATAGGGATTGATCCGTCCGGAAAACCACGAGAGCACGAAGGCGAGAATCACCCCGACCAACAACCAGCGTTTTGCCCCCCTGACACTCATACTTTTTCGACAGAGGATTTGCCGAGCAAACCAGCCGGTTTGAAGAGCAGGATGAGAATGAGAATGGAAAAGGCGATGGCATCCCGATAGTTCGAGAGTCCGGGGATCCCCCCGGCAAAGGTCTCGAGCAAGCCGAGGAGGAGCCCCCCGAGCGAGGCTCCGGGAAGGTTCCCGATCCCGCCGAGAACCGCCGCGACGAAGGCTCGCAAACCAGGGTGTATGCCCATGAGCGGCTCGATCCCGGGAGCCTTCATGGCATAGAGGATGCCTGCCACCGCCGCGAGCGCCGAACCGAGCCCGAAGGTGAAGGAGATGACCCGGTTGATGTTGATTCCCATGAGGGCGGCGGCCTGCGGATTGAACGAAACCGCCCGCATCGCGATCCCAACCCGGGTGCGATGCACGATGAACCACATCCCGGTGAGAAGGAGAGCGGTCACCAGGACAACAACGAGGTCATTGCTGCTGATGGTGACCCCGAAGAGATCGAGGTTGCGTTCCCGGAAAAGAGTCGGAAAGGGCCGCGTCGCCGCCCCGAAGACGGCGCGATGCTGGCAGGCATATTCGATGAGGAGCGACACCCCGATGGCGGTGATGAGCACGGTGAGTTTCGGTCGCCCGCGCAGGGGACGGTAGGCAAAGATCTCGATGAGGATGCCGACGCCCGCACAGATCGCCGCAGAGATCAGCATGACGACGAGTGAACCCGCGATCCCTGGCAGCGGCAACACGAGCCCGACCGCCGGGGAGAGAAAGTAAGCCGAAAAGGCTCCCAGCATGAGCACGTCGGCATGGGCGAAATTGATGAAGCGCAGCACTCCGTATACCATCGTATAGCCGAGGGCAATCAGGGCGTAGACCGAACCCAGGGCAAGTCCGTTGACGAGTTGCTGAAAAAAGGAATCCAAGGGCCGCTGACGGAAGGAGGGGTTCGTGGGATCGGACACCGAGGCTCTCTCAGGGGGCCACGGTCTCGAGGTAGTGGAAGGCTCCCTTCCGCACCTGCAGGATTACCGCCGCCTTCACCGCGTCGCGATGCTCATTGAGGGAAAACGACCCGGTGGCGGCCTCGAAGGATTTCGTTGCGGCGAGCGCATCGCGGATTTTCGCCCCCTCCGTGCTTCCGGCCCGCCGGATCGCGTCGGCGAGGATCAGGGCAGAATCGTAGCCCAGGGCAGCCATCGCATCGGGAGTCTTGCCCGCGTAGCGCGCCTTGTAGGCCTCCACAAAAGCCTTGCCTTTCGGCGAACCGGCCTCGGGCGAGTAATGCGTCGAGAAATAGTCGCCTTCGACGGCATCCTTCCCGATGGTGAGCAGGTCGGCCCCCTCCCACCCATCGCCTCCCAGGAAGGGCACGTTCAGACCCAGCTGCCTCGCCTGGATGCGGATGAGGGCCACATCGGTGTAGTAGCCGGGCACGAAGACCGCCTCGGGGTTTGCGTCCTTGATCGTCGTGAGCTGAGCTTTGAAATCCTTATCGCCTCCACTGTAGTCCAGTTCCGCGACGATCTGCCCCCCCTTGGAGAACCCCTCCTTGAAAAACTTCGCGAGTCCCTTGCTGTAATCGCTCTTCACATCGGTGAAGACGGCGACCTTCGTCACCTTCAGGGAGTTCTTCGCGAAGTTCGCCATCACCGTGCCCTGGAAAGGGTCGATGAAGCAGACCCGGAAGATAAAATCGCCGGTCTCCGTGACCTTCGGATTGGTCGAAGCCGGCGAGATCATGGGAATGCCATTCTGCTGGCAGATCGGCGCACCCTCGAGCGACCGACTCGAGGCGACTTCGCCGAGCACCGCCACGACCTGGTCTTTGGCGATGAGCTTGTTCACGATATTCGCCGACTCACCCGCCTTCGAGAGATTGTCTTCCGTCCTCAGGACCAGTGGTTTTCCGAGAACCCCGCCGGCAGCATTGATCTGTTCGACGGCGAGCTGGGTGCCCTCGTGGGATGAAGTCCCGAAATTCGCCTCCTTCCCGGTCAATGATGCGAACTCGCCGATGACGATCCCCTCTCCGCCACCGTCCTTGCATCCCGTGAGGAGAGTCAGGGCAAAAACCGGGACAACAAAGAAAGCGGAACGTCGGATGCGGGAAGTCATGATGCGGAGTCTAGTGTAATGATCGCTAAATTCGTGCACAAAATGGTTTTTTTACGTTTTAAAAATCAGCGCGC
>CALDKL010000266.1 GCA_937898895.1 uncultured Verrucomicrobiae bacterium
CGCAACTCGAAATTGACCGCCTCGCGCCGCAGCACATCGAAGGCCCCCAGCCGCATCGCCTCAATCACTGCATTGGTCGAGTGAACACGACCGTTGAGGATCACCATCGCATTGGGATTCGCCATGCGGACCCGTTTCAGCAGTTCCACCCCATCGAAAGGCCGCAATTGGAATTCGGCGATGAGGAGATCGGCACGGCAGTCCGTGAAACACTTCAAGGCCTCGTCCGCCGTCCGAGTGGTGACCACGGCGACCGAATCCGCCTCGAGGTGACGAGCCGCCCATTCGAGGAAATCGGGGTCGTTGTCCGCGATAACGACTGTTTGTCTTTCCAATTCTTCCATTTAGGATTGCCTTCCCGAAGCCAGGAGCCGCTCCTGCGCGGACCCGCCGAGAGGCGGTGGGACCATAGCACAATCCCTCGAGCCATCCGGCATTTTTCACTGATGAAATACGACGAAATTCCTTCGGAACTCTTTATCAAAAACCGTTCCCGGCTCGTTGCGCGACTGCCCCAGGGGGCGCTGGCCGTGTTCCACTCCGCCGACATTCCGTGGCGCTGCGCCGATGGCTCGATGCCTTTCCATCAGAACTCCGACCTGTTCTACCTCAGCGGGATCGATCAGGAGGAAACCATTCTCTTGCTCTTTCCCTCGCATCCCGATCCGGCGATGCGGGAGGTCTTGTTTGTGCGGGAGACCTCCGAGATCCTCGCGATCTGGGAGGGCCACAAGGTGACCCAGGAAGAGGCTGCCGCTCTCTCCGGGGTGGCGAAGGTGTGCTGGACGAAGGAGTTCGATGCCGTCTTCCGCATCCTCGTCCGCGAGGCGGATTCAATTTGGCTGAACCACAACGAGCACGGGCGGTCCAGTGCTCCGGTCCATTTCTCCCTCGATGATCGTTTTCGGCGTCTCTGTCAGGAAAGGTATCCCCATCATCGCTACGAGCGCCTCGCGCCACTGCTCCATCAGCTCCGCGTGGAAAAATCGGAAATCGAGATCGGTCTCGTGGGGCGTGCCAGTGACATCACCGCACGGGGATTCGACCGCCTCCTTGCCTTCGTGAAGCCGGGGGTGATGGAATACGAGATCGAGGCGGAACTTCTCCACGAGTTCGTGCGGCACGGATCGCGGGGCTTCGCCTACCAGCCCATCATTGCTTCGGGGAAGAATTCCTGCGTCCTGCACTATATCGCCAACGATCAGGTTTGTCAGGATGGCGATCTCCTGCTCCTCGATGTCGCCGCCGAATACGCGAACTACAATTCCGACCTCACCCGCACGATCCCCGTGAACGGGAGATTCGCCCCGAGACAGCGTGAGGTCTACGACGCGGTCCATCGTCTCCTGCGGATGTGTATCGATCAACTCATCGTCCCCGGAAAACACATCAGGGAGGTCTATCACAAAGAAGTGGCGCGGGCCGCCGAGGACGAGATGATCGGTCTCGGTCTGCTCGATCCCGCCGTTGTCGCGAAGGAGCGGGCCGACGACGAACTGCCCGAGGAAAAGCGCACCTATCGGAAGTATCTCATGCACGGGATCTCCCACAGCCTCGGGATCGACGTCCACGACGTGACTCCGACGGAAAACGTCTTTGTCGAGAACATGATTGTCACGGTGGAACACGGCATCTATCTGCCCGAAGAAGGGTTCGGCATTCGCCTCGAAAATGACATCGTCGTGAAGAGTGGAGGCAACATCGATCTCATGGCCCACATCCCGATCGGGGCGGACGAGATCGAGAAGCGGATGGCGGCGGCGAGGGAGAGGGCGTAGCCTCTCACCAGGAAGCTTCGGCCCGAAGCCGTTTCTGCCATCGGGTGATTTGCGCCCCGACGTTTGACGGCGAAGGAGCCCCGATGCCTTTGCGGGCCTTCAGGGCGGTCTTCAGATCGAGCACCTGGAAGACATCGGATTCAAACAGAGGGCAATGTCCCCGGTATTCCTCGAGCGTCAGGTCGGGGAAGTCGCGCTTCTGTTGCAGACTGTAGGCCGTGAGTTTGCCGATGACTTCATGCGCGTCGCGGAATGGCAAGCCGCGCAGCACGAGATAATCGGCGAGGTCCGTCGCGAGGAGGAAGGGATCCGAGGCCGCCAGGCGGGCGCGGTCTTCGCGAACCTTCGCGACGGCCATCATCTCGGCGAAGACTTCGAGGGCGAGTTTGATCTGATCGATCGAGTCAAAGAGGGGCTCTTTGTCTTCCTGCAGATCGCGATTGTAGGTCATGGGCAGACCCTTGATCGTCGTGAGGAGGGAAACAAGATTGCCGACGAGGCGTCCCGTCTTGCCGCGGGTCAATTCCGCGACGTCGGGATTCTTTTTCTGAGGCATCAGACTCGATCCGGTCGTGTGCGCGTCGCTCAATTCGATAAAGGCGAACTCGGCCGTGGCCCAGAGGATCACATCTTCGCTCAGGCGCGAGAGATGGACGCCGGTCATGGCGATGACAAAGAGCAGTTCGGCGACAAAATCCCGATCACTCACTGCATCCATGCTGTTCTGCGTCACGGAGGGAAAGCCGAGTTTTTCCGCAATGAGCTTCCGATTCAGGACGATGGTCGATCCGGCGAGCGCCCCTGATCCGAGCGGCATCACATTGATACGGCGATAGGCATCGCGCAGGCGCTCCTTGTCGCGCTCGATCATCTCGAGGTAGGCGAGGAGATGGTGGGCGAACAGGACGGGCTGACCGCGCTGGAGATGGGTGTATCCGGGCACGACGGCACCGGGATGATTCACCGCGAGGGCGAGGAGAGCATTCTGCAGAGTCGCGAGTCGGTCGTGGATTGCCTTCACCTCGATGCGACAATAGAGCCGGATATCCAGTGCGACCTGGTCGTTGCGGCTGCGGGCCGTGTGCAGTTTCGCGCCGGTGGGACCGATCTTTTCGGTCAGGGCGCGCTCGATGTTCATGTGGATGTCTTCGAGACTGGTCTTGAACCGAAACTCGCCTGCCTCAATTTCGCGACGGATCTCCTGGAGTCCTTTGACGATGGCGCGCTCTTCGGTCCTGGTGAGGATGCCGGCTTCGAGAAGGGCGGCGGAGTGGGCGATGGAGCCCTCGATATCGCAGGCGTAGAGGCGCCAGTCATACGAGATCGACTCGCCGTAGCGCTGCACGAGGTTTGAAGTTTCAGTCTGGAATCGGCCTTTCCACATGGAGAAGGTATAGGCCCGGATACCGCCGGGTCCGTCGGGTTTTCGAAAGGTT
Source organism: uncultured Verrucomicrobiae bacterium (assembly GCA_937898895.1). Classification (GTDB taxonomy): domain Bacteria; phylum Verrucomicrobiota; class Verrucomicrobiia; order Verrucomicrobiales; family DEV007; genus Arctic95D-9. The sequence continues at coordinate 3,215 of CALDKL010000266.1, forward strand.
TCTCAGGCTCGTTTCTGGAGCCGCTGCTGGATGAGGTTGCCGCAGACCCCTTCTTTGCGGAGTCGGTCGCAACACGCCTCGATGCGCATCGATTTCGAGCTGGGTCGGAATCCCAGGCGGCGAGTGATGCAGTCGATGAGGACGGCGACATTTTCATCCTCGAATTCGATGACTTTGCCACAATCAATGCAGATGAGGTGATTGTGATGGGGCGAGTCGAGGAAGTTGGGATCGTAGACGCGTTCATCGCGACCCAGGTCGATCTCGCGGAGGAGTCCGCATTCGACGAGCAGCGCGATGGTGCGATAGAGTGTCGCCCGCGACGCCTTGGGGTCGAGTCTTCGCACTTTCACGAGCAGTTCCTCCGCAGTGAAATGATCGTCGCTGGCGAAGGCTGCTTCGACGATGACGTCGCGCTGGTCGGTGCGGCGCATCCCTTTCTGGCGAATGTAGGTGTCGAAGCGTTCTTTGATTTCCGGATTCATGATGGTGTCGATTCCTGAAAAAGGGGAATGGCAAAGACCGCCGCGCCACGGTATCGTTTCGTCCCGCCGCGCCCGTCATGTTCCCTTTGCCTGACTCCTTTATTCGATTCGAACCCATTTATCAAACCCGAGTTTGGGGGGGGCGGCGTCTTGCGGAATGCTTTGGGCGCACTTTGCCGGACCCCGTGCAGCCCTACGGGGAGTCGTGGGAGATCTCGGCTCGCGGGGAGGCCGATTGCCGTGTCGTGGGGGGCACGCTTGACGGGCGATCCCTCACCGAACTCTGGTCCGACCCGGATCTGCGCCGCTGCGTATTCGGGGAGGAGGCCCCTGCGGAGGATCGATTTCCTCTCCTTTGCAAGATTCTCGATGCACGCGACACCCTTTCCCTGCAGGTCCACCCGCCGTCGTCCGTCGCGGCGGAACTGGGGGGCGAGCCGAAGACGGAGGTCTGGTATATCGCTGATGCCGAACCCGGCGCGAAACTCTACGTAGGGGTGCGTGAGGGAGTCGACGAACTTGGCTTCCGGGAGGCTCTCGCGAGGGGCGAGGCGGAAAATTGCGTTCATGCGCTCTCCGTCGAAAAAGGGCAGCACCTCTTCATTCCCAGTGGTCGCCTCCACGCCATCGGGGCCGGACTTCTCATCTACGAGATCCAGCAAAACTCCGACACCACCTATCGGGTCTTCGACTGGAATCGCCCTGGCATCGACGGCAAACCTCGGGCGCTCCATATCGAGGAATCGCTGCGGTGTATCGACTTCACCGACGTGGCCCCGGAGATGGGTGAATCCGAGGACGAAACTCTCGTGGTTTGTGAACTCTTTCGGCTCGAAAAGCATCGGCTCGGATCCGGGTCCACTGTGGTCGAGGCCACCCGGGGGCGCTTCGCCATCCTCACTGTGGTCGAGGGAGATCTTGCGGCCGGGAACGTGTGTTTTCGCGAGGGAGATTTTTTCCTCGTGCCACCGGGAGGCGGAGGGGACTGCCGCGCTGTCGGACCTTGCGAGCTACTCCTCACGACCTGGGGCGGGGTTTGAAAAGTGTGCTCAGGTTTGGCGCTCCGTGGAAATTGGTGGACAGTGGGAGGAACTCGCCCTTTCGGGCACCCGCAAACAGTTCCACCCTGTCACCACACCATTCCTTGGTTGTCCGGGATCCGTAGTGAAAGGACCCGGGAACGCCAGGAAGAATCACAGGAGCCCAGCGGAATCGGATTCCCTTTTTGAGCGAGCGCATCCACCGCCGCCGATGCCTCTGATTCTGAAACAGGGGGGGCTCGCAAGGCGAATTCAGGAAGACGGCAAACCGAAAAAGTG
>CALDKL010000267.1 GCA_937898895.1 uncultured Verrucomicrobiae bacterium
AACGCGAGAGCAGGCTTGTGTTCGAGAAGGTGTTGATCTGCCACTCCATGCCCTCCTTCGTGTCCATGAACCACCAGGCCGTGCCGAGCTGGAGGCGACAGGGAGGATCGCCGGGCCTGGACTCCATGAAGTTTCCGAGCATCGTCGAGAGCGCGTAGTTGTCCTTCGGATTGAGGTTGTAGAGCATCACCTTTGGCAGGTGGCCTCGCTGGTCGAGGGTGTTGAGGTAGCGCCGCACGGCGAAGGCGTGGTTCCCATCGGCCATCGAGTCGCAGCCGATGTCCCGTCCCAGCTTCTCGAAGAGTCGCTGGCTGTTGTTTCGCTCCGCCCCGATGTGGAGCTGCATCGTCCAGCCCCGGGCGGCATTCAACTCGCCGAAGAACAGCATCAGATAGGCCCCGAAGGCTTCGGCCTCGGCAGCATTGGCGCATTGCCCCCGGCGCACTTTGTCAAAAATCGTGGCGGCCTGCTCTCGCGAGCAGTCTGCGTCGAAGACGTGGTGCAGTCCGTGATCGGAGAGGCGTGCGCCAACCGCGTGGAAGTAATCGTGTCGCGACCGGAGTGCGTCCTCGAATCCGGAGAGGGTGGCGCAGTCGATCCCGCTCACCCCGGCGAGCTTGTCGGAATAGGCATTGAATTCGTCGGCATCCTGCACCCAGAGAGCGCGATCCGGGCGGAAGGTCGGATAGACCCTCACCGAGAAATTTCGGTCGGCGGCGATGGCCTGGTGATGCTCGAGTGAATCGATCGGATCATCCGTAGTGCAGAGGGCTCGCACCTTGCTCCGGACGAGCAACCCGCGACAGGAATGCGAAGGCCGCGCAAGGATCTCCGCGCCTTTCTCCCACACCTCATCGGCGGATTTCGGCGAAAAGAGACCAGGAAAATCGAAATATCGTGTCAGTTCGAGGTGGGTCCAGTGATAGAGGGCATTGCGGAGACAATGCGGGACCGTCTCGGCCCAGGCATCAAACTTGTCGCGTGGCGAAGCGGAGCCGGTGATGCGCTCTTCGTCGATGCCATTCGCACGCATCGCCCGCCATTTGTAGTGATCCCCCGCAAGCCAGATTTCGTAGAGGTTTTCGAACACCCGATCCGCCGCGATCTGGTCGGGCGGCAGATGGTTGTGGAAATCGAGGATGGGCTCGTCCTTCGCGAAGTGATGGTAAAGCTCCCGAGCCGCAACCGACTGCAACATGAAATCTTCGTGAATAAAGGGAGTGGACATGACGGAGCCACTGTCGCGAAGATCGCCGGGAGGGCAAAGGGAAATCCGGCGATGGGATCCGCCCTCCTCCGTTCTCACCTGGCGATGGCTTGCCTCAGCGAAACCCTCCACTGGACAGACCCCCGTCTATCCGCCATGATCCCGGAGGTCGTATCCGCTCCATGCCCGCCGCCGCCGAGATATTCCGCGAATCCTGGCTCGTCCTCCTTGCCTATGTGGCGGGAGCGACGCCCTTCGGCTATCTCGCCGGAAGGTTCCGCAGCATCGACCTCCGCCAGCACGGCAGCGGCAACATCGGGGCGACAAACGCCCTGCGTGTCCTTGGCAAGCCGATCGGGATCACCGTTCTCCTCCTCGACATGCTCAAGGGACTGCTTCCCGTGCTCCTCGCCATGAAGGTGAGCGGGCAGCCCGCAATCCACGTGGCCACAGCCCTGGCCGCGATTCTGGGGCACAACTATACCTTTTGGCTCGGATTCAAGGGAGGAAAGGGCATCGCCACGACCGCCGGAGCGATCCTGCCGATCATGCCCTGGGCTCTACTCGTTGCGATCCTCGCCTGGATCGTCGTGCTTCTGACAACGCGGTATGTCTCGGTGGCCTCGATTGCGGCGGCCGTGGTCATTCCCATCACGCTGGTGATCCAATCGCTCCTCCGTGCGGCCTGGAATCCGGTGGTGCTCGGTTTTGCCCTGTTCACCTCGACTCTCGCGATTTGGAAGCACCGCAGCAACATCGCTCGCCTCCGTCGCGGCGAGGAAAACCGCTTCGGGAAAAAGC
>CALDKL010000268.1 GCA_937898895.1 uncultured Verrucomicrobiae bacterium
TCCACCACGGGCTCGCCGGTCTCTTTGTCGCGGATGGTGAAGATCTTGCTCGTGATTTGAATGAGGTAGCTCTCGAGATCGCCCTCGTTCCATTTCTCGAAAATCGCGGCCATCTCGTCTGTGGTGAATCCCGCCGTCTTGAAGATCTGGTAGGCTTCGCAGATGAGCTGCATGTCGCCGTACTCGATGCCGTTGTGGACCATTTTTACATAATGCCCCGCTCCTCCGGTGCCGATATGGGTGACGCAGGGGTCGCCGTTGACCTTCGCGGAGATCGCTTCAAAAATGGGCCGGATCAGATCCCAACTGCTCGCGGGACCACCGGGCATGATCGCCGGACCCTTGCGAGCCCCTTCCTCACCTCCGGAGACACCGGTGCCGATGAAGAGCAGTCCCTTCGCCTCGAGTTCCTTCGAGCGGCGTTCGGTGTGGATAAAATACGTGTTGCCCCCATCGATGATGAGGTCGCCCGGTTCGAGCAGCGGCACCAGCGAGTCGATCACCGCATCGACTGCGTCGCGGTCGGCGGGATTGGCCCCGGCCTTTGACTGGACGAGCATCATGACTTTGCGGGGCCGGGCGATGCTGGCGACAAAGTCTTCGAGCGAGGCGAACCCGTGCAGGTTCTTTCCGGGATTCTCGGCGATGAACTGATCCGTCACCGAGGGGGTGCGGTTGTAGACGGAGACGCGGAATCCGCGGCTCTCGATGTTCAGCACCAGGTTCTGCCCCATTACGGCGAGGCCAATCAGTCCGAAATCGCTCTTGCTCATTGAATTGTCTTTTGGATGATAAATGTTCTTATCGTTGTTGGAACCGGAAGCCTATCCACATTTCCCCAATGGCAAGTTCTCATTTCACCGCTTCGATCTCGGAACGTCCGGTTGCGGAAGTCGAGAGTGCTCTTGCATTGTCGACAATCCACGGTGCCGACTTGCGTTTCCACGGCGTCGTTCGCGATCAGGAGGAGGGTCGTCTCCTCGCGGGAATTGAATACAGCCATTACGAAGCGATGGCTCTGAAAGAGTTGTGCCGCATCGGCGAAGCGATGGGGAGCGAGTTCCCCGGCCATCTTGCTTTCGTTCATCACGTCGTCGGCTACGTTCCCGCCGGGATGGCCTCGATCCTGATCCGTGTCCAGACGATCCACAGTGCGGAGGCCTTCGAGATTTGCCGTGAATACCTGAAGCGTATCAAGACGACCGTGCCGATCTGGAAACGGGCTGTGTTCGCGGAAAGAGAGCCCGCCGCTTCTCCCCTCCGTCGCGATGGAGCGAATCCTCTGCGGCATCGGGAGGAATGAGTCGTCCCGCCGACGGGGATGCCTCTCCGCGATTCTGGACGGCACGCCTCGAACCGAGTATCGTCCTCGGCATGGACCGACTCGTTCTCAACGAAGCCATCCACGACGCGGTGTTCCGCGAATTGCTGCCATCGGCGAAGCGTTTCGTCTGGATTGCCACGGCGGACCTGAAGGACGTCCACCTCGCCCGCCCCGGAAGGAGGAAATTCGATACCTTCCTCGCGTATTTCGACGATCTCCTCAACGATGGCGTCGAGATCCGGCTCGTGCATGCGAAAGAACCCGGGCCACGCTTTCGGGAGGATTTCGACCGCTTTCCCAACCTCGTGAACTCCGAGCGATTCGAGCGTGTCCTCTGCCCGCGCAATCACATGAAGTGTGTCATCGTCGACGGTCGCCGCGCCTTCCTCGGATCGGCGAACCTCACCGGTGCAGGCATGGGCGCAAAGTCGGTGCGTCGACGAAATTTCGAATGCGGCATGCTCACCGACACCCCCGAAACGGTGCGGGCGCTCATGGAGGAGTTCGACCGGATCTTCATCGGCGACCATTGCCTGAAGTGCGACCGCCGAGCGATCTGTCCGGATCCGATCTGTTGAGGTCGGCGCGAATTCGCACCTACCCGGTTCTGCAAAATCCGCTTCCGTAATGGGATGAACGACCATCCTACCGACCGCCGTCACTTCGCCAAACAAATTGCCCTGGGTGCCCTGGGACTCGGTGCAGTGCCGCTGCGCGGACAAGACAGGGTCAATCCGGCGAACCGACCCACTCCGGTCCGAGCCACCGCGAAATCGGCGGCGGGTGCGGTCTTCGGAACGAATGATCGCATGCACCTGCGCACCTCGGGGGTGCTCAGGGGCGACGGGTTCGCTGAGGAGGCGCGGGAGCTTCCCGTGGTCTCCGACCAGGATGTGATCGTCTGCGGAGGCGGTCCCGCCGGATTCGCCGCCGCGCTCGCCGCCGCTCGCAGCGGGGCAAAGACCACCCTGCTCGAGGTGCATGGCTGCATCGGTGGCATCTGGACCGCCGGCATGCTCTCGCTGATTCTCGATGGATTCGACAAACCGGGCATCATGGCCGAGCTGCTGCGACGGCTCGGCGAACAACACAACGGAAAGAAATCCGGATCCGGCTGGGTCTATCATCCCGAGCCGATGAAACTCCTCCTCGAAGAGATGCTGCTCGAGGCCGGGGTGAAAATCCGACTCTTCACCCGTGTTGTCGGTGCCGTCGCGGATGACAGCAACCGCCTCGCCGCGATCCTGACAGAATCCAAATCAGGTCGCGAAGTCTGGACGGCGAAGAGTTTCATCGATGCGACCGGCGACGGCGATGTCGCCGCCCAGGCGGGGTGCGGCTTTGATTTCGGCCGCCCCGGCGACGGAGTGACCCAGCCGATGAGCCTCATGGTCCTCTTCCACGGCGTGAAGACGGACGAGATCGCCCCCTTCGTCAATCACCTCGCCGAGACACGGGGCCTCGGGGCCGGGAAGAGCAACTTTCTGAAGGAGCTTCGCTCCGCCGGGATCGAGCCGAGTTACGGTGGGCCTTCGGTCTTCGAGATCCACGACGGTCTCTACGCGATGATGGCGAATCACCAGTACCAGGTATCCGCGATCAATGCCGACGACGTGACCCGTGCGACACTCGAAGCACGGCGGGAAAACCACGCCATGGTCCAGGCGCTCCGCAAGAAAGGCGGCCCGTGGCGGGAAATTGAAATCATTTCCACGGGCGAACAAATCGGGACGCGGGAAGCGCGGCGTATCCACGGACGGTATTCGGTGAGCGACGAGGATCTCAAAAACGGCGCCCGCTTCGACGATGGCATCTGCCGGGTCCGGTTCGGGATCGACGTGCATTCGACCGATCCGGGAAAAACAAAGGGCATCGAGAGCCATCCCTTTCGCTCCCAGCCCTACGACATTCCCCTGCGCTCGCTCATGGCCAAGGATGTCGACGGACTCGTCCTCGCCGGTCGATGCATCAGCGGAGGGTTTCTCGCTCACAGCAGCTACCGTGTCACCGGAAACTCCGTCGCCACGGGCGAAGCCGCCGGCGTCGTCTGCGCCGTCGCGGCGCGGGAAAAGGTGCTTCCCCATGAAGTTCCCTTCGGTGAGCTGGGAGTGAAGGTGGAGTAAGTGTCGGAAGTAGTGGTGTGACGGAATCGAATCGCGACGCTTCGCTGGCCGGGATCTTGCCCTGAAACAAGGGCCCTTCGCAGAACCAGAATCGAAAATCGATCCGCCCATCC
>CALDKL010000269.1 GCA_937898895.1 uncultured Verrucomicrobiae bacterium
ACAACAAGATCACCTACGGTGCGCTCACCGGCGAGGGGGAGGAATACGAGGTCGTCATGAGTGGCAAGGTCTACCACGACGCCCGTTGCGATGCCGAATTGCCTGCGGTGGGTGACTGGGTCGCCCTCGAAATCGGCACGGGCGACCTCGACCATGTCATCCGTGCCCGGCTGCCCCGGCAATCGACCTTTTCCCGGAAGACTCCCGGCCGCAGCACCGAGGAGCAGGTGCTCGCCGCGAACGTCGATCTCGTCTGCGTGGTCACCGATGCACAAACGGACCTGAATCTACGGCGCATGGAGCGTTATTTCACGCTCATCGGCCGGGGAGGAGCGAGGCCGATCGTGCTCGTGAACAAGAGCGATCTCTGCCCGGATGCGGAAACGTCCGCCGCCGCCACCGCAATTCGCGCACTCTGTCCGGAAGCGGAAGTGATCGTCACGAGCGCCCTCGAGGGGCGCAATGTCGCCGTGATCCGCCGATTTCTCGCACCGGGCGTGTCGATCACCTTCGTCGGGTCGAGTGGCACCGGAAAAAGCTCGCTCGTCAACGCGCTCCTTGGAGAGGATTGGCAGGAGGAAGGGGATGTCAACGAGGTCACCGGAAAAGGACGCCACACCACGACGGCGCGAGAACTCATCGTGCTGGAGGAGGGCGGTATCCTCATCGACAATCCGGGCATCCGCGAGGTGCAGATGTGGACCGACGAGCACACCCTGAGAGAGCGCTTTCTCGATGTCGCCGAGATCGCCTCCGAATGCCGATTCCACGACTGCCGCCATGGCAGTGACGCGGGCTGTGCGATTCGCGCGGCGGTGAGCGAAGGAAGGCTGCCACGCGAGCGGCTCGAAGGTTTTCTCAAACTCGATGAGGAGATTGCGAAGTTGAAGAAGCGTCTGAAAAAGCGACAGATGACGCTCGAGCGCCGCGCCAAACGCGATCACCGGATCAAGGCGAGGAATCTCGCCGACCGCCGTGATCACGAAGCCGAACTGAAACCCCGGCCGACCGATTCCTGACCCAACTGCCATGAAGATCAAAAGCGCACGATTTGCGACGAGCGCCACGGCCCTGGACGCCTGCCCCGCCGCGCAGTTGCCCGAGTTTGCCTTCATCGGGCGCTCGAATGTGGGCAAGTCGTCGCTCATCAATCTGCTCTGCCAGCAAAAATCGCTCGCCCAGGTCTCCTCCGCTCCGGGAAAAACCCGCACGATCAATTTCTACGTCGTCAACGAAGAGTGGGTGCTCGTCGACCTCCCCGGCTACGGATACGCAAAGGCCGCGAAGACGGAGCGTGACCGCTTCAACGACTTTGTCGCCGACTACCTCGAATTCCGCGAAGGGCTCACGCATGTCTTCGTCCTCATCGACAGCCGACACGAACCGCAACACATCGACCTCGATTTTGTTTCCTGGCTCATCGAGAAAGCGGTGCCCTTTTCGCTGGTCTACACAAAGGCCGACAAGGTCAAACCCGGTCGTCTCTCCGAAAATCGCCGCCTTTTCCTCGAGGCCCTTGCAGAATTCGCCGAGGGCACTCCCTCGATCCACGTCACCTCGGCCGAAGCAAAAACGGGACGCCTCGATCTGCTCGGTGCCATCCGGGAAATGATGACCGAAGCGTGAGGGCCTCCACCCAGCCCTTGTCTCCCGTTGCAACCTGGTCAAGAGCGGGAGAGTCACCGCAGCCCTACGGTCGTGGCTCCCCGAAGAATCCGATAGCGAGGGTAGCCGTCGAGGATGAAGGAAAAGTCTCCTCCCACCTCTGTCGTTCCGACATTGCCCATCTCGTCAATGGCGACAGTCTCGCGGGCGTCGCTGGTGATCGTCCGGGTGACCGGTTCCTCGCGCAGCGAGAAGCCGGCAAGGATGGACTCATCACCGCGCCGGAACCGATAGAGATAGGTCTGCTCCGTTTCCGAAAGAGTCTCCACCCAGGATGCGTTTGTCAGGGTGCCAAGGAGCGCGGCAATTGCCCCGTAGGCAAAGCGCGGCCCATACTGGTAATCGAGCAAACCAAAATCAGGAGGACCGTCGCGTCCAGGCCCCCGGGTCATCCGAGAGCAGAAGAGGAGAATACCTCGGTGGTCGTTGGCCCAGGAATAGAGCACCTTCTGCGCGTCGATCTGGGCCTGACGACGCTCCTGCTCGAGCCGCCAGGCACTGTAACCGGCCTCGGTGTTGACCCAGCCTGTCGCCCTGTCACCCGCCTCACTCTGGAGGCGGCGCATCGTCGCAAAACTGCGGGCGTAGTCCTCCAGATTGCCGTGGGCATTGTAGGTCGGCAAGTCGGTGAGACCCCGCAGGTGCTCCAGGAAAAACTCACACTTGGCCAGATCGACGAGGGTGTAGCCGCCGACGGCGATGGGCAGATCGGGCGCAACGCGGCGGATCTCTTCACGGGAAAAGCGGAACTGCCTGACAAACTCCTCATTGGTCCCTGACCAATAGCCAATCTGGTCCGGCTCGTTCGAAATCTGGACAAAATGCGCGTGTTTTCCATAGCGCCCGACGAGGGCCGCGACATAGGCACGCTGCGGCGCCTCCTGATGCGGAAAACGCCAGCGGTCCTTCCCCCGGTCGGCATACTGCGGCAGCACCGCCCAATCGGCCGCGCTCATGGTTTGCAGAATGAGCCGGAAGCCGCGCGAGGTGTAGGACTGCACCGCCGCATCCATGCGCGAGAAATCGAAGAAATATCCGTCGCCCCCGTCCTTGCCCTTCCCTTTCCGTCTTCCCATCGCAATCGACTCGTCGGTGCGCACGACCTGCATGCCGAGCCGCCCGATCAGGTCCGCTTCGCGTTCCCGTGCCTCGGTTTCCGTGAGGCCGACGGGCAGCGTCTCTTCGCCTCCGGGCTTCCAATGATATCGACCCGGAAAGGCGCAGACGCCCACAAAAAACGTATCGACAGGCCAGGTCAGACGCGCCGCGTTCTGGTCGCGCGTCACCGCGAGGTTGCGAATCAGCCGCGCCTGCACGGCCCCTCCGCGCCAGCCGTCGAGGGTAAGCAGATATGCACCCAGTCCCGCAACGCGGAGGGCGAGCTGCCTGGTTTCACCTGCCTTCACTTCGCACTGGGCGAGGGCATGATTGTTCCAGTTCCACACCGTGAGGGTGGCCCGATCAAAACCGGGTGACTCGACCGCGAGATTCAGGAGAAAAGGCTCGTCGGTGGGACCGATTTTCGTCCACTCGTAGAGGCCGGCGACGGGTTCGAGGACCAGACCCTCTCCACTGAGACGGTGTTCGGGAAGGACTTCATGGAGAAAGGGAACCCCGACGGCGGCGAGAGGCCGCGATGCCGGGGAGAGCACAAAGGATTCCGTTTCTGCGGAAAACAGGATCGAGGCCGAGGCAAGCAAGCCGACGGCCCCTGTCGCGAGCATCGGTCGCACCCTGACAAATCCATCCTTCCACCCTCTCATTTTCCGAGAAAAACCCACGGGATTTCCGCGAGTTCGCGGGTCTCCGCCCCCTGGCGTTCGCGCACCCAAAGAGTGACCGGCTGCCGATTGAAATTGCGTTCGTTCACTCCGAAGAGATTCAGGGTCGCATCGGCCACGGAAAAGGCCGACTCGCCCTCCTTCCATCCGCTATTCGAATCGAGGAAGACTCCGTTGACCTCGGTAATGCCCCCCGCCGTGGTTTCGATGAGGGTGCCGGTTTTTTCGGCGTGGAATCCGAGGATCCACAGGTTTCCGCCCGCGTTCTGGCACTTGCGCCCCTCGCGCCCGCTGCTGAGCTGGCGACACCAGGCGCTCTGTCCGGAACCAAGGCGGTCGAGATGCCCGGACACGTCATCGAGAAAGAGGTCGCCCTTGCCTGCCCCTTCGACAGTGAATCCGGTCGCCGAACTGAGAACGAGGGTGCGGGCGCTCTCGTGCCGCACGCGGATCTCGGGGCCAACCCCCTCGTTGCCGAGACGCTCGATGATGACGACGGGTGCGTCGGGGAGATTCTGCGGATGCTTTCCATCGACGAGGCGCCAGAGGGGAGTCCCCTCGGTGGTGAACCGCCCTTCCAACCCGATGATTCGCTGCACCGGCCCCCGAATCTCGACGGAGTGACCGAAGAGGAAATTCACCCCGCCGGGGAGATAGAGGTTTCTCGCTCCCGAATCGATCGCCATCTGCAGGGCCTCGCTCGCGTCGTTCGCGCCCATGGGATCGGCTCCGAAATCGAGGAGACTGGCCCAGTCCTTCGCGGGATCTCCCCAGGGAACGGCGGGGGTCTCCTTCACCGGCAAATGCACCACCTCTCCCGCCGTGGCAAAGGTGCCGTCGGAGATCTCGCGGAAAAGTGATCGCAGGTTTTTGTGCGAGGTGTCCTCGACGACGACTCCCGGACTGACGAGGTCGCCCTTCTCGCGGCCCCTGTCGTCGTTGTCGACAGCACGTTCGTATCCTAACAAATCAACCTTGCGAAGATACATCTGCCTCTGGTTGAGGATGGCCGGGGCACCCCGTTCCGCACGGTAGGAATGCAGGTGCGAATCGAGCAGCGTCACGGTGCCCCACGAGTCTTTCTCATTGTATAGCGAAGGAACCCTGTTTTCACTGATCAGTCGGCGGACGAAGATCATCTGATGGTAGTTCCACCAACCAAGGCGCCGCTGCTGGCGCAAGGTCACGTATTCGAAGGTGTTGGAATTCACTGGCCACTTTGTGCTGATGCCAATCTCGAATCCCTCGACAGTGAGCCCGCGAACGAGGAGAGGTCCGATCTCGTCGCAATGGCCGAGGTCGAGCCCGACCTTTCCCGATCCTTCGACGGCGCGGAGGGTGACATTCCGGATCGTGCCCTGATTGGTGGCGTTGAACTGCATCGCGATGGCCCCGTTGTTGCGGGCACCGACCGCGATGGTGAGATCGCGCACGGCGTTGCGAAAGCGCCGTGCCGGGGCGGAACCGGTCCAGAGCAGAGCCTTGGGCTGACCCGCGTCGCCGTATCCGGCAGTGCCATCCGGCAACGAGAGGATGGAGAGTGTCTCACCCGCGCCCTGGAGGATGGTTCGCGCCTGACCATCCCCGCCGCTCTCGGCTTCGGGCCACTTCAGAGTGTCGCGGATCAGGTAGAGGCCCGGAGGCAGATAGATGATGCGGCTGCCGTTGGGATAGGCATCGAGAGCGGCCTGGATCGCGGCGGTATCGTCCCCCCCGTCGTCGGGGATGGC
>CALDKL010000270.1 GCA_937898895.1 uncultured Verrucomicrobiae bacterium
CCTCCGCAATCCGCTGTCGAGCAGCGCCGAAGGCGACCTGCTGATCCAGAACGGTGACACAATCGTGGAAACGGGCCAGCTCTCGACGAACCACCTCGGTGTCAGGGTAGTAGGGAGGCACCGTCACCTTGGCCGGATCGTGAATCTGATTCGCCGCGAGCTTCGACTGGATTTCCCGGCGGAAGGTTTCATGGGGCCAGACCATGGAGCGCGATTGGTGGGTCACCATGTGATTGATCACCGTGAAGAAGGGCTGCCCTTCCGTCCGTGCCTTGCTGCGCCAGTGCGCCGCGGGACTGATTTCGCTCCACGATTCCTTGATGAGACGGCTCTCGTCGCTCGTGTTGTAGTCGGTCTTGACGTTGTTCGCGGTGAAGTAACCCGACTCGCGCAGGTAGCCGGGGAAGCCCTTCACATCCGTCGGCAGGGGAAAGCCCGAACGCATCTGACTCGTGCCGAGACTGGGTGCCCACATCCCCGTGATGAGCGTGGAGCGCGAGGGCGAGCAAACCGGTGCGGCGGCAAAGGCGTTCGTATAGCGCACCGAGGTTTTTGCGAAGGCGTCCAGATGCGGCGTGAGGGCATCGGGATCGCCGTAGCATCCGAGCGCGGGACTCAGATCCTCGGCGGTGATCCAGAGGAGATTGGGACGATCCGTGGCAGTGCAGAGACCAGGGACGACCAGGAAGCCGAGCAGGGGGAGAGCAATGAGGCGCAACGAAATCATGGCAGGAACTGTGGACGAAATCGCGCCTCTTGGGAAGAGAGAAGAGGTGGAGTCCGTGGCACCCGGCTTCCCCAGGCTTCCCCCGGTAGCCCGGTCACTGATCGCGTTGGCGAAATCAGATCCGCCGATCAAAATGCCTCGCGCACTCGATCAGTTCATGCGGATCGTCGATGCAGTAATCGGGACCTTCCGTCTCCATCGCTTCGCGCCCGTTCGTGCCCCAGCAGACCGCGATGCCGCTGACGTGCGCTTTCCGCGCCGCCTCCATGTCTCGAGTTTCGTCGCCGACATACATCGCCCGCGCGGCCGGAGTCCCCGTCTTTCTGAGGGCGTTGAGAATGCGCTGGGCCTTGCCAAAAAGACTCACCCCCGCCTCGACAAACCGAAAGGAATCGAGCAGATCGAATCGGCGCAGGACAGTGCGCACGTTTTCCGCAGAGTTCGACGTGATGATCCCGAGATGGAATCCCTCCGCCGCGAGCCCGAGGATCATATCGCGCGTGCCCGCGATCATTTCGACCGAGTCCATCCGCTCGTGCAGAACGCGGCGAATATGCGCCCCGAGCTTCACCGCCATGAGTCGCGAGATGCCGACGTGGTCGAGGAGCGCCCGCGTGTTGAGTTTGCGAAGCTCCGCGACCTCGGAAGGCGTCACGGTCTTCAACCCGTAGGACGGAGCAAATTCGTTGTAGATGGCGATACCGGTTTCGATGGTATTGGCCAGGGTGCCGTCGAAGTCAAAGATCAGCAGCGGTTTGGCGGTGTCGGGCATGGAGAGGCTCACTGTCCGGGGGGATTCCCGATTCGCAAGTGCTCAATCACAGCTCCGGGACCGGAAACGGGCTGAAAGGACGGGACGCTCGGCGCAGGAGAAGGTTCTCCTTTACATGGTCGGGCGATTCCGGTTTGCTACGGACGATCCTCTCCTCCGCTCCTCCGATGAAAACCACCTTCCTCACCCTCCTCACTGCCGTTCTTTTGGTCTCCCTCGCCAATCTCCTCGTTTCGCTTGGCCTCTTTGGCGGTATTGCAGAAAAAACGGAAGCAGGGCACGAATACAAAGTGCTCAGCCCGGAAGAGATGGACGATATCGGATTCCGCGATGTCGCCACCGAGGAGGGCATCCCGATTGGCGAAGACGGCAAGATCATCTTCCCCAAGGACAAGGTGGAGAAGATCGCCAAGGTGAATCTGCTCCCGCGCACGATTCTCGCCGTGGAGAAGGACGGTGGGTGGAAATTTGTCGCCGTCACCTCGGACAACCACTACCTTTTCCAACGGGAAAAGTGAACGTCCGTCGCTGCTCGGTTTGAGATGACCACCTCCCCCTCCCTTCCCCCCTTCGTCCGCTGGGTCATCTGGCTTGCCCTGACGGGCAGTGTCGTCCTCTACGCTTGCCTGATTCACTTCGAAATCATCAAACCGTCCGAACCTGGGGCGATGGCCGGACTGGCCGGCCCCGCCCTCATCGTCGGTGCCGCCATCGGTGTGGTCAGTGTCCTCGTGAGGCTTCCAGCCATCCGCCTCTCGCGGGTTCCGGGTGCGGGAAGAAAAGTCGACGCCCTCTTCATCGTTTCCCTCGCGCTTGCTGAGAGTCCCGGCATTCTTGGTTTTGTCCTCGGCATTCTCGGACAGGGGCCGACTGATTATCTGCCGCTCTTTGCCATCTCCGCATTCGCCCTGCTCTCGAACCGCCCGTCGGCGTTTTATCCGAGCGACGACGACGCCTGAAGAAGAAGGGGAAGGTCACCGACCCAGCGCAAACCCCGCCCAGGCCGCCGCGAGTCCGAGGATCACGCTCGCGGCAATGTTGGCAAAGGCCAGGCCCGCTGCATCGCCCCGAAGCAGCTCGAAGCTATTCCAGCCAAAGGTCGAAAAC
>CALDKL010000271.1 GCA_937898895.1 uncultured Verrucomicrobiae bacterium
CCCGAAAAAGAAGCGCTGGCATAAAACCCGAGTCCAAAATCTGTTCCGTCATGAGAATGGCTCCTACTATGTCCGTGTCCGCGTAAACGGCAAGCAAGTGTGGCGATCCACCAAGACTCAGGTGCTCGAGATCGCCAAGCGCAGAATCAAAACGATCCTCGCCGAGGAGCAGGAGAGGGCCGGGATCGTTCCTGAAACCAATGATCGGCTGACCGTGGGAGAAGCCATCGTTTTGCGCGAAAGGCAGCTTGATAACGATCCTTCCCTGAAACCGGCGACGCGGCACTACTGGCGTCAGTGCCACGCCACCCTTCTCAAAACCTGGCCGGGGCTCAAAAACCGCGACCTGTCCAGCATCCGGCGTCAGGAAGCCGAGGACTGGGCCGGAAAACGATTCAAAACATCTTCCCCCACCCGCTTCAACAACACGGTGGCCGCACTCAAGAAGCTCTTCGAGCTGGGGATCGAAAACGGGGTCTGCTCGATCAACCCCGCCAGCAGGATCAAACGTCGACGAGTCACCCAACGAATTCTCGACCTGCCCTCCAAGGAGGAGTTTTCCCGGTGGGTTGGGGCAATCCGCGGAGCCAAAGGACGCTTTTCCCGGCCGTGCGGAGATCTGGTCGAATTGCTCGCCTACTCCGGACTGCGGGTCGGTGAGGTGAAGGATCTCCACTGGAGAGACGTTGATTTCAAGTCTGGCGAGCTCATTGTGCGGGGACAAAATGACACTGGCACGAAGAACTGGGAGGCTCGTCGGGTGCCTATAATCCCCCCCTTGAAAATGCTTCTCAAAAGCATGCTCAAGCAACGAGGAGAAGTGTCGGCGCTGGAACATGTAACGGAGGTTTTTGAAGCCCAGAAAGCGATGACCAATGCTGCTGAAAAAGTCGGAATCGACCGCATGACCCATCACGATCTGCGCCACTTTTTCGCCACGATCTGCATTGAGAGCGGGGTCGACATTCCCACGGTTTCGAGGTGGCTTGGACACAAGGACGGCGGCGCGCTGGCCATGAAGACCTATGGCCACCTCCGCAACGAACACTCGCAAGCGGCGGCGGCCAAGGTTGTCTTCTGATGCTGGCTGTTAGTCACTGACCTTCGTGGGCCTCCCCTTGAAATCAGGGAGGTTTTTCATGAACCGAAGAATCTCGTCCCGGGTGATCATCGCCCGGCCTCCGATTTCCTTCGCGGCTACCGCGCCGCCATAAACCTGGCGGTAGCCCCAAACCTGCGATCTGCCGAACAGGGCGGCAAAATCGGCAGGCGTATAAGCGAGTTGCTTGAGGATCACCTCATGCCCCTCTTCCTGGATGTCATCAGACTCCATTTTCATCAAAATCATTTCCCATTCGGACGCTGACCAGCACGGCGAAGATTCGCGTAAAGCGACTCCTTGGCCTTCTCAGGGCTCGCGCCCTTTCCGATCTTGATCTCAAGCGCGTAGCAGGTGCCATCCTTCATCCGCCAAGCCAGGTCGACACCGTCCTGCTTGATGATCTCGACAATTTCGCTGGGGGCGATGCCACGGCAATGTTCGAGCACCTGCTTCGGAAGCTCATTCAGGAACTGCGCCGGGAACTCGCTGTGGCGCTCCATGACCGGCTGGGTTCCAGCGGCAGTCAGCCCTTCGCTCACAAATTCGTCGGACGCTTGTTGATCCAGTCCGAGGGCGGTAGCCAGCTTACGCAGGGTGAGCTCCCCAGCCTGCCTTTTCCCGGACTCAAGCCCGCCGATCAAGCTGAAATCGACCTTCGCCATCTCCGCCAGCCGGCGGATCGACGGGCCTTTGTCCTGAAACTCGCCACTCCGAAAGTCTTTCCGGAGCTTACTCAAAGTTTGGCCAAACTTCACTTTGCGGCTCTTCATTTGAATGTAGCATCACTTGTGCTACACTTATTTCAAGCCAAAATTTGAGATTATTTCCGCACTTTAACCTCATGCGACCGATGCATGTCCTTTGGGTCCCCGGCCCTGTGGGATTCCCCCGCTCGACCTCCATCAATTCGCAGATCATGAGACCCAGCGAGACTTTCATCGCCCGCTTGCAGAACGCGAAGAGAATGGACGAAAATTCTCGCCTCGTTGGATTCATTGTAAGCAACGAGGTAGTCGACACTCGAACGGCTTGGTGCAGCTCCACGGCTATCTCCAAACCCACTCAGCACTTTTCGACCGGGTGAATCCACAGCTCGCTTTGAACGCAGACACCTGAGAGCCACAGCTGTCATCGAGCAACTTCTACGTTACACCAGAACTAAGACACCAATTTTGTCGCCCCCCCCTCACACAGCATGTTCGACACCTTTGAAGCTGACACTGACATCATCCTACCCGCCGCCGTTGTCGAGCACCTCCGCCGCAACGGAGCTGAAGGCTGGAAGCCCTCGTTCCACGGCGGAGCTGACCGTCCCAATGGCGCACAGGACTACATCGTTTCATTGACTCATCAGATTTCGAAGCTGCGGTTTCTCATGAGACCAGGAGGGCAAATCTTCAAAGTCTCAGGGTCCATGCCCCGGCTAATGGGGCACCTGACCAATGGCATCAACCTGAAGGGTCCCGAAGACCTGGAGACCGTCCGGTGCGCGCTCATGAGTCGGCTCAAAGAGATCGCCGGGATCAACTACGCCGAGCCGCCCGGGTTGACGCTCACTCGTCTCGATTTGGCGTTGAATCTGAAGATGCCGCCTGGACTCGTCCTCGCCATGCATCGACACGCGAGGCACCCATTGATACGCCGCGAGGCGAAGGCTTACTATGACGAACACTCTGACTCAATGAGGGCGGTCAAGTCGATTGTCCTTCCAGGGACGAATACCAGAATCTGCCTTTACGACAAGAAGGACGAGATCTACAAGCGCGGGCGACGGGGCCCAGCCTACCACAGCGAGGCCACTCGGGTGGAAATACAGCTGAAGAAGGCAAAGCACATCGCCAGACAGATGCCATGGATCAATCGGCGTGTGCTTGATCTCTCCGACCTGCGCTACGACGACGGTTACCGGGCGTTCCGCAACATCATGATCCAGTTTCCAGCCGGCCCGAGCATCCAGCAGAAGAAGCCGGACCTCATCACCGTCTTGGCACTTCTCGACGCCTTCGGTCCGATGCCTGAGCTGGGCGACATGTCCGCGCTGGACTGGTACAGAGTCCACCACGGGGCCCGGAGCTACCAACGGGCACGGCGCCAGGTCGGCATGGTCCAGAGGGGGCTGCTCAGCAAGACCCTGTTGCCGTTCACCTGGG
>CALDKL010000272.1 GCA_937898895.1 uncultured Verrucomicrobiae bacterium
CCTCGTGCCCGGCGACCTTCACCTTGAGTTCGGTTTGTCCATCCTTTTTGGGGACGAAAGTGCTGCGGGTCTTGAGAGCAACCATCGCCGGGTCGGCGAAAGTGAAGGTGGCATTGCGCGTCACATCCACCGTGGTGTCGTCCTCGTAGGTCGCCATGACGACGACGGACTGAGCATCACGCGCTTTCTCCAGGATGATGTCCTCGGGAAAGGCTTCGACTTTGACGAGTTTCTTGCCTCGGTCCTTGAGTGGTTCCGCGTCCTTGAAATCCTCCTCCTTGCGGGCGACGAGGGTGAGATCCTCCGGCCAGACGGCCCCCTCGGCAATCCAACGGCGCAGCTTCGCAATCTCCGCTTCATTCAAGGTACGGCCTTTCGGCGGCATCACGTCCGAGTCATCCTTTGGCAGGGAGACGAGTTCGATCATGAGCGACTCGTCGGGCTTGCCCTTCACCAGAGCGGGGCCACCCTCGCCGCCTTTGAGGAAGTGCGAGGCCTTGTCGAAACGGAGTTCCGCCTTCGCCTCGTCGGCATTGTGACAGTTCACGCAGTGGAATTCCAGAATCGGCTGAATATCGCGGACGAAGTCGATCTTCGTTTCCTGTCCCCGCGTCCCGGAGAGGGCGGCAAGGACGATACTTCCAGCAAGGAGGGCGCGGAGGTTCATGAGAGTTCTTGGGGTTGCTCCCACCCTCTTCGGAGGGCGGGATTGCAGAAAATCAGGGGGTCGCCCCCTTCTTTGCTTCCATGCGAAGCTGTTCGAGACGGGAAAGGGGTTTTTCCTTTTTCTCCGCCGTCGGCGCAGGCCCTGCGGCGGGCTTGGGAGCTGCGGTTACTTCTTTCGGCTTGGGATCGACGCGAAACACCGATCCCATCGCAAGCCGGTGCAAGATGGGCTCCCCGTCTTTCACCACCACGGCAGTGCAGAAAACGCCTTTGTGTTGAGCGATCGGTGTCTTGTCCGTCGTCACGATCTGGAAGGCGAGCGAGGTTGCGCCCGGCTTGAGTTTCATCGCCTGCGAAGTGGAGTGGGCCGGCAGGCCAAAGAGTTGGATTTCCGCCTCGCCCGGGAAGTCGCGCAGCGGCTCGACCTCCGCCACCATCTCTGCGGTTTCCCCCTGCTTGGCCGATGTCATGGAGAGCTTGATTTGCAGGAAGGGCTCCTCCACCGAGAGTTTGATGTAGGGTGCCGCCGTAAACGCCAGGCCCTTGCCCCCGTCCGACTCGGCGATGACGGTGAGATTCCATTGATTCAATTCGGCATTTTCATTCGCATTGAGTTCATACTCGATCTCGGTAGCCTTCTCGGGGAAGGTCATCGTCGCCGGGCTGGAAATCCCCGGCGGCAACCAGGGGAAGCGAATCGTGATGGGTTTTTCATATCCCTCCTTGCGGACCGCCCGGATCTTCAACTTCATCGTGCCATTGCGGACGATGGGGACTTTCGGCTGGTCAATCGACACGGTGAAGGGGAGCGGTTCAACCACGGCCACGGGAACTTTGTCGAAGTTGCGGGTATAGTACTCGACTCCGTTCTGCGGACCGCGGACGAGGTCAAGCACCTGAACAAACTTGCCCGAAACCGGATTGTTGGCCTCCGTCGTCTTCACCACCAGATCATAGAGGCCACCCGCCACCGGTGCGTCCGGCGCGGCCTTGAGCAGGATGGGAAACTGTCCGACTGTCTTTGGCACGGTCCCGGCCTCGAGGGTCACGCCTTTGGGAAGGGCGGGCATTTCAAAACGCAGGTCGCCAGACACTCCTTTCCGCGAGGTGTTGACCACCATCGCATAGTAGCTTCCCTGGGGCACATTGAACTGCTTCATGTACTGAAATTCCCGGCGGAGCATTTCCGGCATCGTGACATCGATCGTCGGCGGAGTCGAGACCGGCTCGATCCGATACACGTAATCGGCACCTCCTCGCGAAAGCATGTCATTGATCCGGACAAAGTAGGTTCCGTCTGCCGGAGCCTTGAAATCGACGCGGCTGTCCTTGGTGCCGTCGGCGTCGTCACTCGAACCCATGCCACTCATCTTCTCGTTGTAGATGGACAGGACGGGATCGACAGGGGATCCGATCGCGTTTGCGAAAACGCGGAACTGAAAGGATTGATCTTTCTTTGCGGTGAATCGGAAAAAGTCCACATCACCTTCCGCCTGGAGAATTCCATTGAAAGCGATCGGAATCGCGCCCGCATCGGAGGCCTCGGTGTTGACGTTGTTGGGTTCTTTTTCCAGGAAATTGTCAAACGGGCTGATTCTCACATGGTTGGGCGAGGGTGGACGGAAGCCTCCGTTGGCGGCAAAGACACCAAAACGATCCTCCGGACTGGAGGCAGGGAGTTTCACCTTGACGGGATAGGCCCCCTTCACATCACCCAGCATCGCAAACTCCATCTCGGTCCCGGCCTTACCACCGGCAGGAAAGATTGCGGTCGGGCGGGGGAAGTTCCCGATATGGGCACGGTAACGCCCGTTCCCCTGGTAGGCGGAATCCCGCACTTCGACGATGTACTCCCCATCCTCAGGTGCCGTGATCGAAACCAGGGACTCCTGTTTGAGCAGTGCCGATCCGTCGGCGGAAGCAATCTCAAAGCGTTCCTTGTTGAGGATCGCGACATATGGATCAATCGCGATGTTTTGGGGGATGTTGTTGATGCGCAGCCCCTCCACCTCGACGGAAATGCGTTCGCCTTTTTTTGCGCTGATGAGGTAGAAATCCGTCTCCTCAGGCTTCGCCGACGCCTCGATCGTGACGTTCATCGGAATCTTCTGCGGGGCCGCAAAGTCGTCGTTCGGCTCGACCTCGTCGAGATTCGGGAACTGCGAGACCCAGAAGTTCCGGGCAAAGCTGATTCCGCTGCGGCACCGGATGCGAAGGTGATGCTCGCCCAACTCGCAATCCGGGGCAATCACGAGAGTGACCTCGACTTTCTTGTCATCGATCACCTTCAGATCCTTGAAACTCATCCCCGCCTGATGAAAGAGAATTTCTTCCGCATCGGAGAGACGGTTTCCCATCAGGGAGACGCGCACCTCCGAACCCGCCTTTCCGCCACGCGGAATGCTGGTGCTGAAATCGGGCGACGCGGCCTTCCCAATCTCCCCCGATATGACAAGTGCCGACAACCCGAAGACTGCCAGCACTTGCCTGGGTAGAAGTTTGGAAGCCGCACTCTGAAGGTTCAGAATACGTTTCATAGGGGCTGGAAAAACAGAAATCAGGCCGAACGTTTGGCGATAATGTCGTCGATCACGGTGCCACCAGCAACGATCTCGATGGGACGGGGACCGGGAGCGACCAATTCCTTGTCGGCATTGATGCCGAGTTGAGAGTAGACCGTCGTCGCGAAGGATTCGACGCTGACGGGGTTTTCCTCCGGCTCTGCGGCCAGGGCATCGGAAGTGCCATAAGCGTAGCCACGCTTGAACCCACCGCCGGCCAGCATCGTCGAGAACACCTTGGGCCAGTGATCCCGGCCATCCGTCTTGTTGATCTTCGGCGTGCGCCCGAACTCGGAGGAGACCATGACAATGGTGGAATCAAGCAAACCTCGTTCGTCGAGATCAGAGAGCAAGGTGGCGAGCGCCTGGTCGAAGGCCGGAACCTGACTGGCGATGCCCTGTTGAATGCGATCATGCATGTCCCAGGATCCATACGTCAGGGTGACGAGACGGACACCGGATTCGACGAGGCGGCGAGCCAGAAGCATGCGCATCCCGGCAGTGTTCCGCCCGTAGCGATCCTTCATCTTGTCATTTTCCTTCTGCAGGTCGAAGGCCTCGCGAGCCTCCGCAGATCCGATGAGGCTGTACGCTTTCTGGTAGAAGCTGTCCATCGCATCAATGTTGTCGGCCTTCTCCATGGTCCGGAAATGGCTGTCGACCGCCTCGAGAATGGAACGGCGGCGCTCGAAACGGGTGTTATCGACCCCGCCCGGCAGGGTGAGATCGCGCACCGTGAACCCCTTGTCAGCAGCAGGATCGCTCCCGACCGAGAAGGGACCATACATTGAACTCAGATATCCCGTGCCGGCGAACTCGTTCGGGACATTCGGGATACACACGTAGGGTGGCAGGTTCTTCCGGGTGCCAAATTCATGGGCCACCACCGAACCGAAGCTGGGATACTTCAGCGCCGGACTGGGGCGGTATCCGGTGAACATGTTGTGCGTGCCTCGTTCGTGCGCTGCCTCTCCGTGTGTCATCGAGCGGATCACCGTCATCTTGTCAGCGACCTTCGCGAGATGCTTGAAAACCTCACTGAACTGGATGCCATCGACATTCGTGTCGATCGCATTGTAGGGACCACGGTATTCGACCGGCGCAAATGGCTTCGGATCCCACGTCTCCTGGTGGGCTGATCCGCCTGGAAGATAGATGTGGATGAGCGATTTGGCCACCCCCTCCTTGGAATCGTAGTACTTGGCCTGGGCACGCGCCTCGACCTTGAGCATCTCGGGAAGGGAGAGTCCGAGTCCGGCGGCGAATCCGACTTGCAGGAAGTCGCGGCGGTTCGCCATTCCATTGTTGATGAATCCAGAACAGCCTTTCATACGGAATTACGGGATGGGGTTCGATTGTTGATATCACGCCAAAGTTGCCCCCGGAAACCCGAATCTCAAGGGACGTTTTCATGGAGTACACGGGAGCGACAGGGGGCCATTTCGAGCCATGTCACAACCGCCTCTTTGCGATGGATTTTCCGCCGGAATTCGACGAGAATTGGACGTAGATTTTTCGATTTCTGTCAGAGGCAATCCGGATGGGAACTCATGGGTGCCGCGTGCGGGACACAAGCGCGGCCCAGGAGGTCGCCCTTTTCGGATCCCATCCGGCACACGCAGAAACGCCTTCGCCAACCCTCCTCCGATTTCCGAGCATACTCTTGTCATTTGTGTTGCATCCCTTCCCATGATGACCCTTCCCCGACTCCATCCTGCACGACTCATCCCCTTGCTGGGTGCAGCCCTGATGGTGCCTTCTGAAGCAGCCGAGACTGCGGAAAAGGTTACCTACGCGGACAACGTATTTCCCATCCTCGATTCGAAATGCCTCAACTGCCACAATACGGACGAGGCAAAGGGCGGGCTCGATCTGGCGAGCTTCGCCACGACCATGACCGGTGGATCGGGCGGGGCGGTTGTCATCTCGGAGGATCCCAAGGCTTCGCGACTTTTTACCCTCTCCTCCCACCTGGAGGAGCCGATCATGCCCCCGAAAGGCACCAAACTGACCGATGCGGAATTGAAAGTCGTGTCTGACTGGATCGCCGGAGGACTGCTGGAGACAAAGAACTCCAAGGCCCGAAAGGCAGACAAGGCGAAGGTGGATCTGACCTCGGTGAGCGCAACCGGCAAGCCCGATGGCCCCCCTGCGATGCCCGAGCATCTCCTCCTCGAGCCCTCCGTCGTCACGGCGAGGCCCAACTCGGTTCCCGCCCTGGCCCACAGCCCCTGGGCACCGATCCTTGCGGTGGCCGGCCAGAAACAGATCCTGCTGTACCATTCCGCAGACTTCGATCTGCTCGGAGTACTCCCCTACCCCGAGGGCTTTCCGCAGACCCTGAACTTCAGCCCCAACGGTGCCTATCTCTTCTGTGGTGGCGGACGCGGCGGAAAATCCGGCAATGTCGTCGCCTGGGATATCAAGACAGGCGAGCGCGTCATCGAAGTCGGCCGGGAGTTCGATATCGTTCTGGGTGCCGACGTTTCTCCGGATCTCAAACACGCCGTCATGGGCGGTCCCGGTCGGGTCATCAAACTCTGGGACACGGTCAAGGGCGAACAGATCAATTCGGTGAAAAAACACACCGATTGGTTGCTCACGGCCGCCTACAGCCCCGACGGTGTCATTTACGCAACCGGCGATCGCAATGGCAATCTCTACGTATGGGAGGCGGCCACTGGCTACGAATTCTACACCCTGAAGGGTCACACCCTCGCCGTGACCGACCTGGACTGGCGTATGGACGGCAACGTGCTCGCCTCCTGCAGCGAGGATGGCCAGGTCATCCTCTGGGAAATGAGCGGCGGAACCCAGGTGAAAAAGTGGGCTGCCCACAGCGGCGGCGTGCAGGCGGTGGAGTTCGCCCCCAACGGCAATCTTGCCACCGTCGGGCGTGACAAAACCCTCAAACTTTGGAAAGGCGACGGCACTGCGATCCGCGCCATCAATGCCTCTGAAGACGTCGTCCTCAGCGTCGCGTTCAGCGAGGACAGCAAACGCGTTTTCAGTGGAGACGTTCTGGGGAACATCAAAGCCTGGAATGCGGAAACTGGAGTCGAACTCGCACGGGTGGATCCCAATCCGCCCCCCATCGACCAGCAACTCGCCTATTCCCAAAAACGAATCGGCGAACTGACAGGCCAGCTTCCGAAACTCGAAGAAGGCGTCAAAGCTGCCTCCACGGAGCTGTCCGCCGCCCGCGCCGCTCTCTCGGAAATCGAGAAAGGGATCGCGGCATCGACGCAAACGCGCGACGCTCGCAAGGCGCAGATGGCGAAACTCGACGGAACGATCAAGGCCCTGGCACCGCAAGTCGAGAAACTGCAGCAGGAGACGAACGCAAAAAATGCCTCTGTCAAATCCCTCACGGAGACCCTCAACGCAGCAAACACCGCACTCAAGCCCCAGCAGGAGGAGGTCACCCATCGCTCTGCCGAGCTGACCAAACACGAGGCCACCCGACAGGCCGCTAAAGCGGCGACAGATGCCGCCCAATCGGAAGCGGCCAAGCCTGCGCTGAGTGTCGAGCAGAAAACTCAGCACGTTACCTTCGCCAGCGCGTGGACCGTTGCCTCCCAGGCAAGTGAACGCGCCAAGGCCGCCCTTGCCGCCAGGAAAGCGGAAGAAACCACCACCTCGGCGCAACTGGCGGAAGCGAAGAAGGCCAGTGAAGTCGCGGCGACGCGAGCGGCTCAGGCCAGGACTGCAGCCGATGCGGCCGCAAAAGCCCTCGCTGCGGCAAGTGCTGCGAGAACGCAGGCCGACGCCGCTTTTGCCGCCGCTGCGAAAGACGGTCAGCCTCCTGCCCCAGCCCTCGTTCAGGCCCGCGATGCCGCCGTCGCCAAGGAAACTGAGGCCGTCAAGGCACAGCAAGCCGCTGCGACCGCCCGGAGTGCTGCCGAAGCCTCCCTGACCCAATCCGTCGGGGCCGTATCGTCGATCGAAGCAACGCTCGGCCCGATCCGCCAGGCTCTCGCCGCCGCCAACCAGGACGCCACCGCCAAGGCCGATGCACTCGCCAAGGCTGAAGCGGCCTTCCAGCCCCTCCGCGCGGCCGCTGCCGCCGGAGCCGAGCGGATCAAGAAGGCGCAAATCGACGCCGCTGCCAAATCCGCCGCACTGGCCCAGGCGGAGAAAGCCCGCAACGACGCAAAAGCCACCGCCGATGCGTCCTCGGCGAAGCTGGCCGCGACCACCGCCGCCGCGACAAAAGCCAAGGCCGATCTCACCAACGCCCAGGCAAGTGCGGCGCAGGCTAGCACCGCCCTCGCGGCCAAGCAGAAGGAGCTTGGAGAAGCCCGTGCCCAATTTGCCACCGCCCAAACCGAAGCGAAGCAAGCGGAAGACGCCCTCGCCGCAGCAACCAAGCAAAAAGAAGGGGCTGCGGCCAAGGTCAACGCAATTGTGGCCAAGGAAGCGGAAACGAAACAATCGGTGGCAAAGGCCAGGACCGAATTGGCCAGCACACAGTTTTTGCAACGAAAATGGCAGGCCGCCGCAATCAATCTCTCTGCCCACAAAGAGGCAGAAGCCCTCGATGACATGGCCGTCAAACTCGACGACATGAAAGTGGAGGAAACGGCCGCCAAAGAAGAGGCCGCCGCGACCGCCAAGGCTCGGGCGGAAGCCGAGACGACCCTCGCCAATGCAAAGAAGACCGTCGCGGAAGGCACTGCTGCCCTCCAGGAGAAATCCACCTCTGTCCTCGAGCGCGCCCTCGCCCTCGTCTCCAGTCGAGCCGTGGCAGAGCTTCGCGAAGAAGCGATCCAGGAAAAGTCGGCGATCCTTGATCCGAACTCGGCGACCTCGGCCTCAGCCATCTCAGGCAGCGGAAGTAGTGAAAAACTGGGTGACCCATCCGCGATTCCGCCCGCAACGACCGAGAAGGCCAAGGTTGCCGCCGAAACTCTCGCGGCCAAATCCCCCGAGGAGATCGGCAACGAAGTTGCCAGCCTCAGGAACCGACTCACCGAACTCGAACAATTCCTCGCCAGCAGCTACGTCGAAGCGACCAAGACCCGGAGCACGGTCACCGCCGCCGACCGGGTGGCCCGTGAGACACCGAAGGTGATTGCCGAACGCAGCAAGGCCGAGCAGGACGCAGCCCGCGAACTGGCCGAGGCCGAGGCCGAACGGAAACGGCAGGAAGAAGCGCTCGTTGCCCAGAAAAAACGCATCGAGGAACTCCGGGCGAAATATCTCGAGAGTCTGCCGAAGCGGTAGTGAAGCGGTCCCGAAACCGGAGCAGGATCCGCAGGGCACACAATCGCGATGCCAGGGAAACTCCCTTCGCGGTTGCCCGGGGCTCTGCTTCATCGTAACCGTTCCTTCCATGAGAAAAGCCGTCCCCTTTCTTCTCCTCGCGATCCTTTCGACAAGCCCGGTGATCCAGGCCATCACACCTGCGGAACTCGAGGCCCGTTTCACGCAACTGCCGACCGTCCCCGAAGACAAACTGCCCCCGCTCGCCAACTCCAGGGGCACTTTCCGCGGACTGCTCCGGCACGACGGTCTCGAGGGCCACACCTGGGTCGCCTTTCCCTTCGTCGAAAATCCCGGCAGTTTCGGATTCGATCCCCAGGGTCGGCTCTATGTGGCTGAGGCGAACCGTTTCTGGCTGGGCGTGCCGGATCTGCGCGGAGCCAATGAATTGATCCGCGACGATTTCAAAGCCAGGACGGTGGCCGACCGCCTCACAATGTACGAAAAATACGCCGCGAGCTTCCCCGAGGGTTGGTTTCGCCGCGTCGCCGATCGAATCATCCTGCTCGAAGACCGTGACGGCAACGGGGCCGCCGATCATCGCTCGCTCTTTTCGGATCGTTTCAACCGACCCGAAGACGGCATCGGTTTTTCCCTCCTCGCCGACGACGGATCGGTTTATTTCACCTGTATTCCGAGTGTCTGGCGGCTGCGCGATACGGACGGTGACGGCAAGGCGGACGAGGAAAAGGAAATTTCGACGGGCTACGGCGTGCGAGTGTCTTTCATCGGGCACGACCTCCACGGGATTCTGCGGGGACCCGACGGACGCCTCTATTTCTCCGTCGGCGACCGCGGCTATCATCTCACCACGGCCGACGGCACCGCCCACGAAGGCGCGGGACGCGGGGCCATCTTTCGCTGCGAGTCGGACGGATCGGGTCTCGAAGTCTACTGCACGGGATTGCGCAACCCTCAGGAACTCGTCTTCGACGACTTTGGCAACCTCTTCACCTTCGACAATACCGGTGACATCGGGGACAAGGCGCGCATGGTCTATGCCCTCGAGGGCAGCGATTCGGGTTGGAACATGTCGCACCAGTCCGCCCACCACTACGCAACGCACCTCGACTGGGGCGACTTTCGGCCCGAACTCTCGATGTGGGTGAAAGAGCGCATGTTCGACCTCTACAACGAGGACCAGCCCCAGTGGGTCTACCCGCCCGCCTCGCACGTCGCCAACGGTCCCTCGGGGGCCACCTGGCTCACCGGCGAGTCGCTGCCCGAAGATCTGCGCGGAAAGTTTCTGCTCTCCAACTACCGCGGACCTTCAGACAACTGCAATCTTCTCCTCGTTGCCGCGTCTCCAAACGGAGCCGGCTATGTCGCCAGCGAAGAACGCGAACTCGTCAAAGGTGTCGGCGTGAGCGATGTGGAACTGGGATACGACGGCAATCTCTATCTGTGTGATTTCGGCGGTGGCTGGAGCGTGAACGAGAACGGCTCCATCCAGATGCTGGTGCCGAAGGACGCCCGGCAACGCGAAGCGGGCGGAAAGGTCGCGGCGATGTTCCGCGAGGGCTTTACCCAACGCGAAACGACCGAGCTGCGCGAGCTGCTGGCTCACCCCGACCGTCGCGTCCGCCAGGCGGCCCAGTTCGCCCTCGCCGACCTCGGGGACAAAGGCCGGGACGCGTTTGTCTCGGTGATCCGGGAGAGCACCAATCGGCTCGCCCGCCTCCACGCCCTCTGGGGGATCGGGCAACTCGGACGCCGCAAAACGGCGGTCGCCGATGTGCTCGCTCCCCTGCTCCTCCAGACCGACGCCGAAGTTCGCGCCAACGCCGCCCGTGTTCTCGGCGATCTCCGCGAAACCTCGGCCACCGGAGCCCTTCTCGAAGCACTCGCGAAGGATGACTCGGTCCGCGTCCGCTCTCTCGTCGCCATTGCCCTCGGCCGCATCGCCAAGCCCGGTGACGAGGAGGTCAGCAACGCTCTTTTTGCCGCCATTCGGACCAACGGAGCCAAAGAGGTCGACATCGTCCTGCGCCATGCGCTGCTCAGCGCCCTCACCGAGGTGGCCGCCACGGACGACTTGCTCGCAAAAGCCACTTCCGTTTCACGCGAGGAGCGCCTCCTCGCCGTGCTCGTCCTGCGCCGTCGGGAAAGCCCTGATCTCGCGGCCTTTCTGAATGACTCCGATCCCCTCGTTCGCCGTGAGGGGGTCCGCGCCATATACGACACGAAGGC
>CALDKL010000273.1 GCA_937898895.1 uncultured Verrucomicrobiae bacterium
ATCCGGCGGCGTCTTCTCGTGGTGAAGCTGGCGGCATTTGCCTGCCTCTCCATCAGCGTTCCCCTGTCCCTGCACTGGGGATATGGAGAGGTCTTTTTCAAGAACGAAGAATTTGTCCTGAAAACTCTGCAAATCCGGACGGACGGCGGGCTCAGTGTGATGCGTCTCGCCGAGATTGCCAACGTGGCGGCCGGAATGAACCTGATGGACCTGGATCTAGGGAAGATCCAGAAGCAGGTGGAGAAGTTGCCTCAGGTAGAAAAGGTGACGGTCACCCGGGAGCTTCCCGATCGGCTCCATCTCGTTGTGCGCGAACGGATTCCGGTAGCCTGGCTCTCCGTGCCGCCCCTGGGCATTCGTCCATGGGACATGGAGCGGGGTTTTCTACTCGATGAAGATGGGTTTCTGTTTCGGTGTCTCGACCTCAACGACGGCTTGAAGTCCTTGCCGGTAATCGAATCCTTCAAGTTGCCGGAACCGGTCGAAGGAGGTCAGATTGCTTCGGATGGGGTCCGGGCGGGCTTGAAGCTGATTCTGGAGGGAGAGAAGCGATTCCCGGGGGAGGAACTCGTGGCGCGTGAGTTGCGTGTTCGCGACGAGTGGGCAGTGGAGTGTGATTACGCGAACCATCTGAGGGTGACTTACGGGATCTACGATTACGAGCGGGGGCTGGCGGATTTGGCTTTGATTCTGGAACGCATGGCAGAATCCGGAAAAGTCGTCTCCTCGGTGAATGTCGTCGCAGAACGGAACATTCCGATCACGTTTGCGGCGTCGGATGTCATTCCGTCCACGCCGCTGCCGGATGCTTCGAAGTCGACGAGTCCGACGACTCCTGTGCCGACGGAGGCTGAGGCTCCCGGAACTGCCCCCGCCCCCCCCGCATCGCAGCCTGTTGCCGAGATTTCCTCGGAGATGACAACGCAGGGACCCTCGGTCGCAATTGCGACGGAGCAGGAAAAACACTTGCGCTCTATTTTGAAGGGTGGATAAACTGTCAAGCGATCCAAAACTACTTTAGGGAACCGCAGCCCATGGCATCGTCGAACATCTACGTCGGCTTGGAGATTGGAACATCCAAGGTCTGTATGGTCGTTGGGGAAGTGCGTGGCGATGGAGCCATCAAGATTCTTGGGGTCGGCCAACATCCTTCGGCTGGCGTACGCAAGGGGGAGATCGTGGATCCGGAAACGGTCCAAACCTGTCTTCACGATGCGCTCTTGCGAGCCGAGGAGCGTAGTGATGTGGAGATCAACACGGTGTTCCTTGCGGTTACCGGGTCGCACATTCAAAGTTTGAATAACCGGGGGACAATCCGGGTGGCGGACGAACAGATGGAGATCACCCCCGAGGATCTCGAAGAGGTGAAGAAGATCGCCCGCGATGTGCCGCTCCCCAAAGAAAATGGGTACATCCACTCCATCATCCAGCACTATTTTGTCGATGGGAACGATAAGATTCCGAACCCTGTCGGCATGTTGGGGCAAAAGCTCGAGGCGGATTATCACATTATTCACGGGGTCAAAACCCGGATTCAGAATGCGATCAAGTGCGTGCGCGAAGTGCCCCTCGAGGTGGAGGATATCGTTTTTTCCCCGGTGGCGGCGGCTCAGGTGGTGCTGAACCGCGAGGCCAAGAATGAAGGGGCGCTTCTCATCGATATCGGCGGAGGGACAACCGATTACATCTGCTTCGTGGAAGGGGCTGTCGTCGCTTCCGGCTGTGTGCCCATCGGCGGAGATCACATCACCAACGACATTGCCATGGTCCTCAAAATTCCGCTCACTCGGGCGGAAAAGCTCAAGGTGGCGCACGGGAGTGCCTCGCTGCGAGGGGTGATCGATGTCGAAATCCCGGTCGAAGGCGAATCCGGCAAAAAAGTTGGCCAGGAATTGCTCAATCAGATCATGAACGCTCGGGTCACCGAGCTTCTTTCCGTGGTGTATGAACCCCTCGCCAAGGCGGGGTATCTGAGCCGTCTGGGCAAAGGGATCTTTTTGACCGGCGGATCGAGTCTGATGAAAGGAATTGGCGAAGTCGCGGAAGAAATATTTGGGATTCCCGTGCAAAAAGGGAGTTCCCAGACCATGTCCGGGCCCAGTGCGCTGTTCGAAAATCCCCAATACGCCACTCCCGTGGGCTTGATCCGATATGCGCAACTTCTTGACGATCAAAAGCCCAGGAAAAGATCTTTCAGCAAATTGGGGGCGCGCCTGGAAAAAATCTTTGGATCTGCGAAATGAAATTTCTTTCGTTTCTAATTTATTGACAATCCCGCCTCATCAATCAAAATCAAGCGAACCCCATGATTGAGTACAACCAAGCGGACCAAGGCGAATATTCCGGCACGTCGGAATTCGGAATCAAAGTGATCGGGATCGGTGGTGCCGGAGCGAATGTTCTGGATCGAATGGCGCTCGAAGGGAGCGACGATGCAGAGCTACTGACATTGAACACCGATGTCCGTGCTCTCTCCACTTCGGTTTCGAGCCACAAAATCCAACTGGGAGCAACCCTGCTCAAGGGGATGGGGACTGGAGGGGATCCGACTTTGGGCAAGCAGGCGGCGATCGAGGCCGTCGACGAGATTCGGAAAGCCGTGCGGAGCAGTAAAATGGTGTTTGTCTGTGTCGGTCTCGGCGGGGGCACCGGATCGGGTGCCGCTCCCGAAGTATGCCGCATCGCGAAGGAGGAAGGGGTCTTTCTCACCGTGTTTGCCACGATGCCGTTCTCATTTGAAGGGCAGCGTCGGATGGACCAGGCCAAAGCCGCGCTCGATTTGATTTCCCGATACGCCAATGCCGTCATTACCTTCGACAATGACCGGATGGGGGAACTCATCGTGCCGAAAGATGGCGTTTCCGCCGCCTTCGCCGCAGCGGACAAGATTATCAGCCAGAGTATTCGTGCGACGATGAACGTCGTTTTCCGTCCCGGAATCATTCGAATCGGGATGGACGATCTGCTTTCGGCGTTGGATGCCGAGGATTCCCGCTGTCTCTTCGGTTATGGAGTTGCCAAGGGCGACAATCGTGCTCATGAGGCACTCGAGCAGGCGCTCAAGTGCCCGCTTCTGGATCGTGGAAAACTTCTCAACGAAGCGCGATCCGTTCTCGTTCAGGTTGCGGGCGGCGACACGATGACGCTCTTCGAGGTGCAGTTGGTCATGGATGAGGTCGCCAAGCACGTGGGCAAGGGGACACAAATTCTTTTTGGAACGGGCACGGATCGGCGTCTCGCGAGCAGTCTGACCGTGACGATCATCAGTTCGATTGCGGGGCCTGCAGGGTCTGCTGTTCGCTCGACGGAAGAAGTTGTGCAGGAACCGCAGCGTCCGGCAATCAGCCTCGGTATGGCTGCGGGAACGGTTGAATCCGAAATGACGCAGCCGATCCGTCCCTCGATCAGTTTGCCCATACCGGCAGCGGCACCGGTCGGCCCACCCCCGGTTCCGGTTGCTCTAGCGCCCGAGATTGCCTATGAGGAGCCGGAAGCCCCGGTGTATGAAGAAGAACCGGAGCCGTTTTATGAGGAGGCATCCGTCTTTGAGCCGCTCGATGAAGAGGATGCGCCCGTAGCACACGATCCGGAACCCGTTCCGTCCTACGCGCCAGACCCGGTTCCCCCCCTCTATCGTGCGCAGATGTTTTCATCCGACTCCGATGATGACGTGCCCGTCAACCCGATTGCCCGCGCTATGAGTGGACCGCCGCCGATCCCGGCGCAGGACTCCGCCGAAAACACCCGAATCGAGGCAGTCACGGACTCCTCCCAGAAGATCACGTTGACCCGAGTCGTCGGGAGCGGAAATACGGGTCGGATCAAGACTCGCGATCCGATGGCTCCTGCCGTGGATGGGCCGGTCTTGCCTCCGACAAGACCACCAGCAGCCCCACGGGAAGAATTGGCCGCTCCGTCGGAAGAGGCCCGACAGCAGCAGGAAATGCTGCAGCTGGAGCCTACTGCCGGACGGGGTCGGTTTGCAAAGACGGATCCGACCATTGTCGATGGCGAAGATCTCGATGTGCCCACCTTCCTACGGAAGAAAAAGTAATCCAGTCCCTTGGCCGAAAGGTGTTTGGACCATTGGCTTGGTCTTGCCGTTGGGGATCACTCACCGTCTGAGGATGCGTCGGCACTGTTGAGGAAATCGCTCGCAAGTTCGACGAGGTTTTCCCCGGTATCGAGGTATCGTGCTCGGTATTCGCCCACGGCATCCCCATGGGTCCGCAGAAACTCACCGAGTCCGCGGATACCGCCACTTTCGCTTCGCGCCCACTGGAGAAACTCAGCAACACAGCGGTGGCTCGAGCCAGCTCCGATTGCGCTGAGAGAGTCGCGAAAGCGCGTGGCATGATCCCAGTCGAGTTCCGATACGAGGTATTCGACCCCTGTCTCGCGGATGGCCGAGTCAATCTCCTGGATTACTTCGAGCTTCACGTCGCGGGGATTGTAGGGTGCACAGGCGATCAACTCCTCGATCAGATCTTCGCGCGTCTGAAGTTCCTTGATCCGCTTTTTCGGCAAAAAAGGCTGGGGGTCCGCGCCCTCTTCAATGAGAAAATGAATGATATTCCGGTTCCGGTTGACGATGGCCAGAAACAGCGGTGCGCCTGAGCGAAGGTTGATATCAGCTCCGTCCTCGAGGGCTTCACGGGCGTTCTCGAGAGATCCAACGGTACAGGCGAGTTCAAGGGTGCGGTTCGCAATAGGGTCGCTCATGAGAAATCGGAAGAACGGCGGAAATTCCAACAATTCGAGAAATTAACACATCGTCAGGCCTTGCGCAATCATCATCCTTCTGTGACTTCGCGATAGCGGAGCAAGCCCTGCACGATTTCCTCGGCGACGATCTGACGAAACCATTCGGCCCCACATCGCTGGCTTTCCCAACGATTGGTGATGAACCCACATTCCACGAGAATGCCGGTGACGGGCGCGAGCTCCAGAACCTTGAGACGTTCGGGGCGGAATCCGCGGTTGCGTGTCACGAGGCGGCGCCCCAACTCCCCCTGGACATAACTTGCCAATTCCCGGCCGGCCTCACTGCCCGGCCAGTAAAGGGTCTCCGACCCGCTGATGCTGCGGTCTGCATGAGCGTTGAAGTGCAGGCTCAGGAAGATCGTCTTTTCCGACTGATGGGTCCGAGCGGCGCGGTCGGCGAGTTCCACATAGGAATCGTCCAGCCGGGTCAGTTCGGCGCTGATGCCCTTTCCTACGAGGAGCCGCTCAATGCGACGCGCGAGATCGAGCGTAAGATCTTTCTCCACCAGTCCGTAGGCGAGGGAGCCGGGGTCCTTTCCTCCGTGTCCGGGATCGATCACGACTTTTACGAAGCGCTCTCCGGCAACAAGACCGCCGAACCAGCCCCAAGTGGCGAAGAGGCACAAGAGATGGGTTGGATACCGGCGCATCACCAGGAGGGTAGCGAAGCTTTCGAAGTCTGTCGAGAAAGTGATTAACAAATCTTAACCACCTCACGAGTTTGATTCAAACTCGGATTCCCCGAAGAAGGTACCATCGGTGAAGCACGGTAAGGAGGCAGCCGACGACGATCAGCCCCAGGGTAATTTCGGGTATCGTGGTCAGGGTCCACGGACTTCTTAGCTCGGCAAGGGTCGCCAGTGAAGCGACAGAAAGGAGGATGAGTCGGTGGGAGCGCGTCATGAGAACCCACCCGGAGAGATTGGCTCCGCCGAGACGAGTGATCGCGAGGGAGCGGATGTAGGCGGAAAAAATCGCCGAGAGGGCGGCGGCGAGTCCCAGCCAAGGGGTGGAATTCACAGCGAACCCGAATCCCAGAAGGGTGACCGCGTCCGAAACACGTTCCGGCAATTCGTTGTAGAATTCATCCTCCCGAGATTGTCGGAAGGAGTTGGGCTGGAGCATATCATCGAGGCGAATGGCGAGGGTGCGGAGAAAGCACAATCCCGCTCCGATGCCCCATGCCAGACGTGGATGGCTCGTCTCCCCGGTGGCCATGAAGGCAATCCCGGCGAAGATGCCGAGGATCATGCCGGCTCCGGCGACGGATTCGCTGGTGATCCCGAGCCGCATCAGCACCAGGGTGAGGCGTCGCAGTACCTGCCAACGACGCCGGAGTTTCGGTTTGGCGGGATCGGGCATCAGGAGAGCAGAGGGAGGTGCATTGGGATTCGACGGGATTCGTGGCTTGAAGGGGGGGAATTTACCTGCTATTGCAGGCACTTCTCTCAGGAAATTCGAAAAATCCCTCTATGATCGCCCCCGACGCCCAGCCTCCAGATTCCGGTGAGGGGGTGGAGCGGGATGCCGCGAACCAGCGGGATGTGGACCTGATGAGGCGGGTGCGAGAGGGAGATCTTCGTGCTTTCGAGGAACTGGTGGAGATCCACCAGCGTTCCGTCATCGGCACCGTGGCGAAGATGCTCGGCAGCCCCACGGAGGCTGAAGACATCGCTCAGCAGGTTTTCGTCCGAATCTGGAAATCGGCGTCCCGATATGAGCCGCAGGCAAAATTCACAACCTGGCTGTTTACCATCACCCGAAACCTTGTCTTCAACGAAGTGAGACGGCGTCAGCGAAAACCGACCGTGTCGGTGCAGGAACGCGAGGAAACGACCCGGCGTATTGTCGAGGACACCCACGGCAGCTCCCCCGATGAGGAGGTGCTCCACGCCGAACTCGAGGCGGCGGTGGATCGAGCGATTGAGGCCTTGCCGGAGAAACAGCGTCTCGCCGTGATCCTCCGCCGCTACGAGGATATGCCCTACGAGGAGATCGGAAAGATCCTGTCCATGTCCGTGCCCGCAGTGAAAAGCCTTCTGTTCCGGGCTCGGACCGAACTGAAGCAGTCGCTCCGGAAATACCTCGATGAGTGAACGGGGATCACTTTCCGATCCGAAGAAGACTCTTTTCCGTCCTCGCAACAAATCCGTCTGAGACGACGGCAAAGGAGGAGAGTCCGTATTCCCCGAGCGAGTTCTCCGCCACTCGGGAAAAAATCCGACCCGGTTTTACCACGGTGGTGATACCGTCACCGTTGTGGAAATAGAGATGTCCTCCCGCAAAGACTGGGGACGCCGAGTATCCACCACGTCCGTCAAGCCGCTCGCGATAGACCTCCTTGCCGGTCGCTGCCTCCAGGCAACTCAGGATGCCTTTGTCGTCGTTGAAATAAATCAAGTCGTCGATCAAAAGGGGCGTGCTTTCCTTCGGCACCGTCTTGTCCTCCTGCCATACCAGATGGGTCTCAGTGACATCGCCGGAGCCGTCGGCCCTGACGGCAAACAACACG
>CALDKL010000274.1 GCA_937898895.1 uncultured Verrucomicrobiae bacterium
TGACGGGGGTGCGAAAACGTTTTCTCGACGAGACCGTGAAGGAATTCCTCCGTAGCGGTGCCGACTTGCCCGAGGCAGAAAAGGCGCGGCTCGAGGAGGTGCAGTCGGAACTGGCGAAAATCACCCAAAAGTATTCCGAAAACGTGCTCGACTCCACCAACGCCTGGGAACTCGTGCTCACGGACGACTCGCGTCTCGGCGGATTGCCGGAAACGGCGCTCGGCGTGCTCCGTTCCGAGGCGACCCAGAAGGGACTCGGCACCGAGGCAGAACCCGTCTACCGCATCACCCTGAAGGCACCCGTCTATTTCCCCGTGCTCGAATTTGCCGACGATGCCAGCCTGCGCGAGGAGGTCTGGCGGGCCAGTGTCACCGTGGGCAATGGTGGTGCCTACGACAACACCGAACTCATCTGGCAGATTCTCGCGCTCCGACACGAGCGGGCCGAACTGCTCGGACACGCGCATTTCGCCGATTCCGTGCTCAAGGAACGCATGGCCGGGAGCGGTGCCGCCGCATTGCGATTCGTCGAAGATCTCGCGGAACGCACCAAACCCTGGTTTGCGCGTGACATCGATGAACTCACGAATTTCCGCCGCCGTCACGAACCCTCGTGGGACGGCCTTTTCCAGCCGTGGGATGTGTCCTACTGGTCCGAGAAGCTGCGCAAGGAGGACTACGACTTCGATGAGGAGGAACTTCGCCCTTATTTTGCCATCGGTCAGGTCATCGAGGGCATGTTCCGCCTCACCGAACAAATCTTTGGGTTCAAGATCACCGAGCGGAGCACGATCTTCGTGGCTCCGGGCGAGGTTCCCGAGGGCGATGGGATCGAGGTGTGGCACCCCGAAGTTCGCTACTACGATTTGCACGATGCCGCCTCGGGCGATCATCTCGGTTCCTTCTACGCCGACTGGCATCCGCGCGAGGAGAAGCGCGGGGGGGCCTGGATGAACTATCTGCGCACCGGCTTGCCCCCGATCCAGGAAAAGGGTCGCGAACCTCACCTCGGGCTCATTTGCGGCAATCTTACCCCTTCCTCGCAAGGCAAGCCTGCCCTTCTCACTCACGGCGAGGTCGAGACGATCTTTCACGAATTCGGGCATCTTCTCCACCACCTCCTCGGCGAGGTCGAAATCAAGTCGCTCAACGGAGTCAATGTGGTGTGGGACTTCGTCGAGCTGCCCTCGCAGATCCTCGAAAATTTCTGCTGGTCCCGTGTCAGTCTCGACTTTTTCGCAAAGCAGTACGAGACCGGAGAACCTATCCCGGATCGTCTCTTTGAGAAAATGCTGGGGTCGCGCAATTTCCAGTCGGCCCTGACTCAAATGAGGCAGCTCGCCTTCGGGAAGATGGACCTCGATCTCCATATCAGGCACTATCGGAAACCGGAGCATGGCGATCTCGACCGCCTCGTTCGCGAAATCCTCGACGGATACCAGATGCCGCTTGCGTTTCATCCGCCGACGATCGCGCGGCGCTTCGCCCACCTTTTCGCCAGTGCCACGGGCTATGCGGCGGGCTACTATTCCTACAAATGGGCCGAGGTTCTCGACGCGGACGCCTTCACCCGCTTTGCCGGAGCCGGGATCATCAGTGCCGAAGTCGGACGCGAATTCCGCGAGAAAATCCTCAGCCGCGGCAACTCGGCCGAAGCCGCCGAACTCTTCCGCGAATTCATGGGTCGCGACCCCGAACTCAACGCGCTTCTCGTCCGCAATGGGATGGCGGCGTGAACCCGGAGAGCCGAGGAAAGCTGGGACCGGCACCTATGCTGTGGACGAGTCTTTCCCGGAATCGGTTGCCGCCGGACACGTGAAGAATGAAAGCGAGCGATGTGAAGAAGCCCTCCTGGTTGCCGCGGTGGCTGCGCCCGGTGCCGCGGCGATTGGCTGAGGCGCGGGCCTTCACTTCCGATCGGTTCGGGGAGGCGCTCGACGCTGCCCTTGGCATCGCGGGATGGCTGCATCCCGACCAGGCTGCCATGATCTGCCATCTCGCCCACCTCTGCCCTGGCGGACCTATCGTCGAGATCGGGAGCTTCAAGGGCAAATCGACGGTTTTCCTGGCGCGTGCCAGGAAAACGAGCAACACTCTGACCGCCATCGATCCGCACCTCCTCACCTACGCAGGCGACGACCGCGACCGCGACCGCTCCTTCCGGAACGAGGCGACCTCCTGGGACGCCTTTCAGGAAACCTTGCGGAACTGGGATCTGGATTCGCGGATCGAGATTCTGCGCGAGTTTTCCCATGAGGTGGTGAAGCGATGGAGCGATCCCATTGCCTTTCTCTGGATCGATGGCGATCATCGCGAGGAAAGTGTTTCTCGCGACATTGCCGACTGGGTCGACTTTGTCCTGCCCGGCGGGTTTGTGGGATTCCATGACACCCACCCGCACCACGCCGGTCACGGAGGGCCACGACGCGCCCTTGCCGCAGTCGGTTTCCTGAAGGATCACGGATTTGATACCTGGCTGGAATTGCGAAACGCATGGTTCTTCCGCCGACGAGATTCCTTTTCCCGAGGGGAGCGGGATCGCACACCCTCGGCAGAATCGGCTTCGCCCGCCGACAGAACGAAAATTCGGGATTGAACGAGAGTGGGCTGATCTGGTATAAGTCGCAGAACCTCCGAAGGTCGCTACGCGGTGACCACCACGCGGCGGTCGACTCGTACCATCGCCCGACATGTCCTGTCTTCGTTCGCCGGAATCTGCTCATCGAAGGCTTGTCCGTGCATTTGCCTCTGTGCTCGCCTTCGCCCTCTGCCCGGCCCTCTCCGCTCTCGACGGCGATGGCGACGGGTATGATGATCTCTGGCAACTGATCCACCGCGCCACGGTGGTCTCCCTGCCGCTCGACGGAGACTCCGACGGCGACGGGATGAGCAATGTCGAGGAATCCCGCCACGGGACCGATCCGCAGAATGCGGGAAGTCGCTTCCAGATCCTCGAGTTGACACTGGCCCCGGGATCCGTCAGCCTGTCTTTCGAGACCGTGGAGGGCAAAACCTATCGGGTGCGCAGTGCCTCCTCGCCGGATGCGACAAGCTGGGAACCGGAGGGGACTCCGGAGACGGGCACCGGTTCGGTCGCGACGGTGAGTTTCGCGCGCAATGCGGCCGATCGGCGTTTTTACCATGTCCTCGTGAGCGACCGGGACAGCGATGGGGATGGAGCACCCGACTGGCATGAACGCCTCACCGGCACAGATCCGACCCTAACCAACAGCCCAAACAACGCATCGGGCGGGGTCGATTCCGACGGTGCCGTCCTCAGCGGGCTCCTCGGACTTGATCTTGAAGTGGTGACCGCAGACGCCTTCGAGACACCCGCAACGAATGCCGTGCTGCGGTTCACCCGCAGCGATGCCAGCGCGAACCTCATCCTGCCGCGAACCGTCTTCGGAGCACTCGATCCGAAGAAAGGTTCCGCCTCCCCATCGGACTACACCCTCCTCGGAGTCTCCGGGGAGAATGTGCTCCTGCCGGCAGGAGTCGCCCAGCAGGAGATCACGATCCAACCGATTTCCGATTCCCTCGTTGAGGTTCCCGAGAGTCTTCGCTTCCTCTTCGTGCGCCCCGGACTTTCTTCCCTGGGAGGAGATTTCGAAAGTGAGATCAGGATCCGCGACCGGCCCAATCTCGAGGAAAACCAACGCCTCTTTGTGGCCTACCTGACCCCGATCGATGGCGTGATGTCTTCGGCTTCGGGAGTGGTCACCGCGCTCGTCGAGGGCGACAACGACCGGGCCATCGTCAGTCTTTCCTTCAGCAACCTGTCTTCCGAACAGAATACGGCCTATGTTCGCGTCGGGGCCGATCTCGAGGTGATCCGTCTTCCCAAAGGACAGGTCTTTGGATTCGAATGGCCGTTGCGCGCCGTGCATTTTCTGACGACCGACCAGGCCACTCTCGATGCGCTCGAAGCCGGAGCCTTTTATGTGAGTGTCTCCAGTGCGAATTATCAGGGAGGCGAAATCCGTGGCTCACTTCAGCCGGCGGAAGGTTCCATCGCCGATCCGCCACCGCCGCCCGCCCCACCGGCCTACGGCAGCATCGAATTTCCCAATCTCGCAGCCGGTGGAACGGAGGACAATCCCGAACTCGACCGCGACATCGCCCGTTTCCTGATGCAGGCGAGCTTCGGTCCGACGACCGAGATGATCGGAGAAGTGCGTGATCGGATTGAGGCGGCCGGAAACGATGCGCTCCTCGGCTACGAGGCCTGGATCGACGACCAGATCGCCAATGCTCCGAATCCCTCGCTGAAAACACTGGTCGAATCCGCCGACGTGGAGGAATTCATCCTTCGCGGGAACAAACCGAGCACCTTCAGCAACGATCCGCAGTTCGGGGGGAATTCCTTCCAGTTCAACACGGCGACGTGGGCCTGGGAGCCCGGATCCATTCACCAGAACAATTACCCCTTCGAGGCAAATCGCCGCCGCGAATGGTGGACTTTGGTGCTCAACTGCCGTTCCCAGCTTCGCCAGCGGATGGCCTTCGCGCTATCCGAGATCGTCGTGATTTCCGAAAACGACGCCACTGTGGATACCTACCACTATGGTGCCGCGAACTACTGGGACATGCTCGCGGCCAATGCCTTCGGCTCGTATCGCGACGTGCTGGAAGACGTCACCTACAGCCCGATGATGGGGGTATACCTCAGTCACCTCAAGAATCAGCGGCAGAGCGGATCGATCTCTCCCGATGAAAATTTTGCCCGAGAGATCATGCAGCTGTTCTCCATCGGCCTGGTG
The DNA here is from genome assembly GCA_937898895.1 of uncultured Verrucomicrobiae bacterium. GTDB lineage: Bacteria > Verrucomicrobiota > Verrucomicrobiia > Verrucomicrobiales > DEV007 > Arctic95D-9. The sequence goes on from CALDKL010000274.1 coordinate 4,764, forward strand.
CAGCGCCACTCCGACGGCACCCTAAAGCTCGATCCGTCGACGGTGCAGCCGATCCCAACCTACGACCAGGGCGACATCACCGAGATGGCGAGGGTCATGACGGGTTTGAGTTTTGGAATGCGACATGTCAGCAACACGGGTGCAGTCCAGGTCAATTCGTCCTTTCTCCAGGGCAACGGGCATCGTTACTGGCAGGCTTCCTGGACGAATCCGATGCGGATGTTCTCCGCCTACCACGATTTCAACGGCTACACCGCCTACACCGGCCTGCCTTTGCCGGAGGGTGTTGTGGAGGCTTCGAAAATCCTCTTCCGCAACAAGCCGGGACAAAAGGTGATTCCTCCCCGCAGTGAGAGTGACGCCAATGGAAACGCCGATCTGACCGACGCCCTCAATGCGCTCGCCGGCAGCCCCGGTGTTGGGGCCTGGGATGGACACCCCAACACGCCGGTCTTTGTCTCGCGGCTCCTCATCCAGCGCTTCACCAGTTCGAATCCGAGCCGGGGCTACCTGTTCCGCGTCGCCTCGGTCTTTCGCAACACCAAGGGAAACCTCGGCGAGGTGATCAAGGCCATTCTGCTCGACCCCGAAGTCCGGATCCCGCCCGGCGGGGGTACCGCTGCGCGGGGCAAGGCGAAGGAGCCGATCCTTCATTTCACCGCCCTCCTGCGTGGTCTCGGGAGCCGCAGTCTCGCCCCTCTCGAAACCCTCTCGACCATGTCGGTTCCATTCACCTCGACGGAATCGCCGGTGACGACACCCTATCCGGCGGGCGAGCTGGCAAAATTCCCCGCTGGCGCGACCCGCTTCCGCTTTTTCGATACCGAGGCCACACTCACCCAGTCGCCCCAGCGAGCCCCGAGCGTCTTCAATTGGTTCCTGCCCGACTATGTCGTACCTGGTCCCCTCGCCTCAGCCGGTCTCGTCGCACCCGAATTTCAAGTCGCGACCGAGTCGAACGTGATCAACGTGATCAACTCGCATTACAATATGCTGTTCTCGAGATCCGAGCCTTCTCCCATCACCGCCAGGGAAGAATTCGTCGGCTTCGCCTACGGGCGCGGAGTCGACAACTTCTTCAATCTCTCCGGATACCAGACCGCCGGGGGCACCCAGCTCGCCGTGCCCGCCTACGGGCTGCCCGGCGCAAGCGGCTACTTCGAGCGGGCACAGTTCGACGAGAATGCCACGTTCACCGAAGGGGCGAATGTCTACCGAGAAACTCCCGACTCAATCAACGATCAACTCGACAATCTCCTGATCGACTTTCCTTCCCTTGAGGCGCTCTACACCTCCGCCTATCTTGCCAGCCTCAGCGATCAGAATGGCGGGAACCTTCCCCCAACGCCGGGAGATGCCCAGAAGCGAATCGCCCATGACGCCGCCGCCGAAGCTCTGCTCGATCACTTCGATGGGCTCTTCGCCGGGGGTGAACTGAAAGCTCGATCTGCCTCCTCGGGCGGAGACAATCCCCGGCAATACATCCTCGACGCCCTTGCTTCTGATCGCATCGGAAACCGCACTTTGCACAACGATCACGCCAGCTACCGCATCACCATCCAGAATCGGATACGAAATCTCGCCTACCTCGTCGCGACCTCTCCGCAGGCGCTGATTCTCCGATAATTCCAAGCCCACCCATGAATCCGATTTCCTCTCGCAAGGGCCGACCTTCCCTCTCGCGCCGACGTTTCCTCTCGCAGCTTGGCTGTGGTGCGATGGGTTGGACGGGCATGGTCAACACCCTCGCCCACCTCAAGCTGATGCAGGGATCGCTCCATGCCCAGGGCGGAGGCGGGGGCTACAAGGCGCTCGTCTGCGTCTTCCTTGCAGGGGGCAACGACTCGAACAACACGCTCATTCCCGCTACCGGCACGGCTCGCAGCCACTACGATGGCACGGGTTCGGGCAATACACCGGGACGCGGGGCGCTCTGCCTCGCGGTCCCCAATCTCCATCTGCTCACGACAAATGTCGCCCATATCGCGGCAGCCAGTCCGATCTCCGGGTATCTCGACACGTTCGGGTTGCATCCCCAGCTCCCGGCGGTCGCCCAACTCTTCAACGAAGGCGATCTGGCCTTTGTCGCCAACGTCGGCACCCTGACCCGTCCTGGTATCACGAGGGCGAACTACGCGACTTCCTCGAGGCCTCCGCAGCTTTTTTCCCACTCCGACCAGGTCACCCAATGGCAGAGCAGCATTCCCGACCGTCCCTTCACCAGCGGATGGGGCGGTCGAGTCGCGGATTTTCTCAATCCCCTTTACAATCCCGCCGAGAGCAGCGCCTCCATGTCCATCTCGATTGCGGGAGTCAACAGTTTTCAGACCACCGCCACAGGCGAGGTGACGCCCTATGTCATGACCAGCAACGGAGTGGTGAGCCTGTCCGGCTACACTTCGGGTGACAATCCGGGTGCCTACGGCGGCGCGATGGTCAGCCCCTCACCGCTCTTCGTGGACAGCAACTACCGACTCACCCGCGAACAGGGCCAGCGTCTCCGCGCCTTCGAACGCATCCTCCAGCATACCGACGACAGCCTCCTTGAGAATGCCTACAACTCGGTCGTGAAAAGTGCCCGCCTCACCGAGGGAGTGGTTGGCGAAGCCCTCGCCGTCACCGCCAACGGAGGAGGCACCACCCTCGACACCCATTTCAACAACGCCTTCCAGGGATCGGAAGTCCCACAGAACAACGCCTTCACCAACCAGATGAAGCTCGTCGCCCGACTCATTGCCGGGCGCACCGCCGTGGGCAACAATCGCCAGATCTTCTTCGTATCGCAGGGAGGATATGACACCCACACCACCCAGATTCCGGGCAACAACCTCGGTGGTCATACCGGCCTGATGAACACCCTCAACCGCACCCTCAAGGCCTTC
>CALDKL010000275.1 GCA_937898895.1 uncultured Verrucomicrobiae bacterium
TACTATCGTGATCTGGGGAGGGGAGTTCGGGCGCACCCCCATGGGCGAAATCCGCGAGGGCGGCGCGAGCGGACGCGACCACCACATCGATGCCTTCACCATGTGGGTCGCCGGAGGTGGTTTCCAGGCCGGAAAAATCCACGGCGCGAGTGATGACTTTGGCTACGAAGTCATCGATGGTGCCGTCCATGTCCACGACTTGCACGCAACGATTCTGCATCAGCTAGGGTTGGATCACGAGCGACTCACCTTCCGGTTCCAAGGCAGGGATTTCCGACTCACGGATGTGCATGGCAGGGTGGTGCGTGAGGTGCTGGTTTGATCTTCAGGATCGGAACGGTGATTTCGCAGATCGAGAGGCCCGGATTCACACGGGTCGCGGGAGCATGGTCCCGCTCGAGCATGAGGCGGGCGAGTGGGACAGATCCGCCAGGGATGCTGCCAGATTACCGGGCCGAAATGACGAAGGAGTTTGAGAAATGCGGGCTAGCCCGCATTTCTCATACCCCTTCTGCTGCGACTGGCTGCGGCCCGTCCCCGCTTCGTTCCGGTCCGGATTTCCCTTGGACAGTATGTTCTCATACAGCCCGGCGGGAAATCCGGGCCGCGCCTTGCGGGAACGGGTCCTCTCGGCGTCTCGCGACGAGGGGTATGAGAAATGCGGGCTAGTGATTCTCGGCGTCGGAGGATAGATAGACAGCCACCGCTCGCCCTAGCTTTGCCCCCACCTCGCGATAGCCCTCGGAGGTGCTGTGTGGGGTGTTCCACGAGGTCTCAAGACAGGCCGCTAATGTAAACGGATTGCCATGTTCTTCCACCCATCGGCCACTGATCTGGCGCCAGAGCGGATGATAGGCTTGCCCCGTCACGCGGGGTTTTGGGTCGAGCTCAAGAGGTGCATCGAGGTAGGTCGCCGCTAGGCCAAGGAAACGCTCGCGATTGGCGCGGGCCGTCTCAGTGAGGAGTTCGGGAGGCCCGACAAAGAAGAAGGGACGCCGATCCGTTGCGCTCGGATTGTGCAGGTCGAGAAACAGGGCGAGTCGATCTTCGGCGGCGAATGCAAGGATCTGTTTCTGAGCGGCGGCGACCTCGGGATAATGCGGTGGGTCGGCCCAGTCGCGATTGTGGTCGCGGGGTTCGGATTCCTTGCCCCCATCCCCGGTCGCCGCGCGATCCACATCCAGGATTGGGACGACGACGATCTCGGCACTCTCGCGCAAACTCTTTGCCGCCGCCTCTTCGCCAAGGAGCCAGTCGACAAAGCCACGCGCAACCCAGGAGGATCCGCTTTCCCACGCATGCTGACGGGCCTGGATCCAGACGGCGGGTTTCTTCCCTAAAGTGGTGCCGAGGCGCAGGCCGCGGACCGCGCGATCCTCGCGGGTGCGGGCCAATTCGAAGATCGTGACGAGTTCAGGTCGCTGCCTTTCGGCCCGCGCAAAGAGATCCTCACTCTCGCGGGAGGTGAAGGGCGGCCCCCATGCGACCCAGAGCGCCCCTCCATTTCCGACAAGGGGGTAGGCGATGTGATCGGGTGTGCGCTGCCCCAAACCGGTCTGCCGCCAGGTTCGTCCATCGTCGGAAACAGTGGCGGCGGCGGGCATCGCCCAGTTCGGAGCGAGAGGCTTTCCGGTGTCCTGTCCGTTGTTGCGGGCAGACCGCACGCTCCCGCGCAGGACGAGAGTCGCAGATTCTCCTTTGCCGAGACCTTCGATCCTGACATACCACCAACAGGGCCAACCTCGAGCCGGATTGCCGCCGGGTCGAAGATGGATCTCTCGTTTCGCCTCATCGACCCGATCCACCGTCGCTGAACCGCCTTCGAAGTCGGTTTTCACCGCCAGTTCCGCGCCGAGCGACAGGGGAAGAGCCGGAAGGAGCAACGAAAACAGAAGCCGGAAAAAGGAGCGCATTGTCAGGAGTCCGACGGATCAGGAGTGGTCCGCTGCCCGAAGAAGCAGTGGGCCGTGATAGTGAACACGAGAATCCGTTCCCGGTCGAGCTAGATCTACGAGAGGTTTCTTCGGTGGACTCGGTCATCCGCCTGTTGCGATCCCTTCGCGGAGGTTCCAGATGCGGGGGGCCTTGATACAGTCCCGATTCCCGCCAGAAAGCGACTCTTGCGGAACGGTTCGGTTCTTCGGTAGATTCGCCGCATGAAACGATTCTCTGCCGCCGTTCTGCTTCTTTGTGGTCTGATGGGTTCCGATCTCCGCGCCGGAAATCTCCGCGCCGGAGCCGATGTCACTGACATCACCCCACTGCCGGATCATTATCCGGTCTCGTTGGCCGGTTCGATGAGCGCTTCCTTTCTCGACGGCACGGAGGAACGCATCCACTGCCGTACGCTGCTCATCGGCGACGAAACGACGATCATCGGTTTCACTCTCGTCGATTCCTGCCTCATTCCTCGCGAGCTGTGCGACTCGGCAAAACGCATCGCGGCAGAGAAAACCGGCATCCCGGCGGAGCACTTCACCATTGCCGCGACCCACACCCACACCGCCCCGACCGCGACCCCGGCGTTTCAGTCGAACCCTTCCTTCTCCTATCAGATTTACCTCGCCGAACGCATCGCGCATTCCATTGCGGCCGCCTATGCGCGACTGGAACCTGCCGAGGCGGGATGGGCCGTGGGGGAGAACCGCGAGCAGGTCTTCAATCGACGCTGGTTCGTCACCGAGCCCTATGCCAATCCCTTTGGTGACACCAGCGACGAGGTGCGCATGAATCCGGGATACAACCTGGGGGGAGGAAAAGTTTCAAAACCGGCCGGTCCGGTCGATCCCGCCATCCCGATGCTTGCGGTGCGATCCTCACAAGGAGACAAAAAGCCGATCGGGATACTCGTCAACTATGCTCTCCACTACGTCGGCAATCCCCCGCGTGCCGCCGATGGGAAAGCCCAGCTCTCCGGAGACTATTTCGACCGCTTTGCCAGGGTGATGGCCGAGAAAGTCGCGCCTGGGCGCAGCGATTATGTGGCCATTCTTTCGAACGGAACGAGCGGCGACATCAACAATGTGAATTGTGCCGGTCCGGCTCCGGAGAAGAAATACGAACCGGGGGAAAAGATGCTGGAGGTTGCAAAGTCTGTCGCCGATTCGGCCTTTGCCGCGTTTCAAACCATCGAATACCGCGCCGATCTTCCCATCGGAATTGCCGTCCGCGAACTCAATCTCGGCGTTCGCAGACCGGACGCGACGGACTTGGCCCGCGCCCACGAGATCCTCGGCAGCTCCGAGCAGCTCATCAGCGGCAACCTACGTCCGATCGAGGCGATCTACGCGCGAGAAACCTTGCAGATGCGCGAATATCCCGAGACCGTTCCGGTCCGTCTCCAGGCCTATCGGCTCGGCGATCTCTGCATCCTCACGACGCCGTGCGAAACCTTTGTTGAGATCGGACTCGAGTTGAAAAAGCTCAGTTCCTTCGGCACGACCTTTGTGATCGAACTGGCCAATGGCTACAACGGATACTTGCCGACGCCGCGCCAGCACGGGTGGGGCGGCTACGAAACCTGGCGGGCAAAATCGAGTTATCTCGAGGTCGAGGCTTCGGACAAGATGATTGCGGCGTTCCGGGAGATGTTCGCGGAGTTGGGGGGGAAATAGAGAAAGGATCCCCCTCGGCCGCAGCATTCCAGGCAAGCCCAATCGAAGGCGGATGGGCAGGGAGGGCGCGAATGATATGGGATCGAGTCTTGTTGAAAACCTCTGGGTGTGCAACGGGTGCATCAAACTCAACTCCCCCAGATCGGGAAATCTCTGGTATCTTCCCGAGAATCCACTTTCTCCCCATGCGCCGCCCTCGCTCTGTCGCTGCCGCGTTCTTTCTTGCTGCCGTGGTCTCACTGGGTGCCCTCGCCCCGGTCGGTGCGGCGGTGCCCCGTGATTTCGCCATCGATCTGAAGGCGACTGTCTCCGATGCGGCCCCCCACATCACCCTGAGCTGGACACAGCGAGTCCAGAGCAACATCACCGCACAGAAGATCCATCGCCGTCTCAAAGGGGAAACAACCTGGGTGAAGCTCGATGATCTCAGCGTCACTCAGACGAGCTATGTCGACACCACGGCTTTGCCGAATGTGGAGTATGAATACTGGATGGAACGAAACCTCAGCGGCCTCTCGCCGAACGTGGCGATGGGCTACCTGAGTGCCGGAGTGAAAGTTCCCGAAATCCACGAGCGCGGAAAATTGCTCCTGATCATCGACGACACCATCGTCGTCTCGCTCGCTCCGGAAATCACCCAACTCAAGCTCGATCTCGCTGCCGATGGATGGACCGTGCTGCCGATCACGGCACCGCGTTCCGGCACCGCGATCAGCACAAAGGCGCTCATCGTCGCGGCCTACAACGCCGATCCGGCGAACGTGAAGGCGGTCTACCTGCTCGGTCACGTTCCCGTTCCCTATTCGGGAAACCAGGCACCCGACGGACACGGCGACCATGTCGGGGCCTGGCCCGCCGATGGTTACTACGGTGACATGGACGGCACCTGGACGGATACGACAGTGAACAATACCTCGGCCTCTCGCGCCCAGAATGACAATATTCCGGGTGACGGAAAATTCGATCAGGCGAGCTTTCCGAGTCTTGTCGAATTGCAGGTTGGGCGAGTGGACCTGCACAGTCTGAATCGATCGCCCGCCACCGCCGTTCCGGAGGTGGTAAGGCTTCGCCGCTATCTGCGTCGCGCCCATGACTTCCGTCACAAGCAGGGAGACTATGCCTCGATCCCGCGACGTACCCTGATCCGCGACGGATTCGGACACGCCTTTTCCTCCGAGCCCTTCGCGATCGCGGCCTGGATGGGGGCTTTTTCCTGTGTTGGCCAGCCTCCCCTTGCCCCCATCGACGAAGCCCCGAGCGGGCAGTGGTTTTCTCCGAGTTACGCAGGTGGTCAAAGTTATCTCTGGGGCCACGGCTGCGGAGGGGGGAGTTTCGAGTCTGCGAATTCGCTCGGAACATCCATGGAGTTCGGACGGAAAACGAGTCGGGTTGTCTTCACGAGTGTCTTTGGCAGCTATCACGGCGACTGGGATGCAGACAACAATCTGATCCGTTCAGTCCTGGCGGGAAATGCGAGCGGAGACTCACTCGGCCTGGCCTGCTTCTGGTCGGGACGACCACATTGGTTTCCACATCAACCCGGCATGGGCGAAACGATGGGCTACCTGACGCGAACGTCGATGAACGGTGGCGTCTCCGGCGGCGGTTCCTACCTGCCCGGAGGCTCATCCTACCGGGGGATCCACCTGGGGCTGATGGGCGATCCGGCGCTGCGCATGCACGCCGTCGAGCCGCCCAGGGGTCTGACCGCGACGAGTGCAAACGGGGAGGTCGCACTCCATTGGGCTCCAAGTTCCGAGGCGGATCTGGTGGGCTATCATGTCTACCGGGCCGACGCTCCGGATGGTGTGTTTGTCAGGCTAACGAGTAGTGCCACGTCCGCCACGAGCTACAGCGACGATACGGTCACTCCCGGCAGTGCCTACATCTATCTCGTGCGCACCTTGAAATTGGAGAATGTTCCGGGCGGCTCCTATTACAATCTCAGCGTAGGCTCCTCCGCCACTATCACTGCCTCCTCCGCCGGATCGGGTTCGCCTCGCAATCCCACGGAATTCAGCGCCGCGACTCCCGTCAGTTCGACGAGTGCGGTCCTGGGCTGGTCTGACAATTCGAACGACGAGACCGGCTTCCGTATTGAGCGGAAGACCAATGCCGCCGGAACCTGGGGCACGATTGCGACGGTGGGGGCGGGCAGTACCAGTCACACCGACAGTGGTCCCCTCACCCAGGGGAACGTCTACTTCTATCGAGTCATCGCGACTGGCGGAGGAGGGGATTCGATCCCTTCGAACGAAACCTCCTGCGAGGCAGTGGCGGGATTCTTCGAGTTCGCCGTGACGAAAACAAAGGTCAACAAGAATGCCGGGACCGTCACGCTCACGGTGAACCGTTTCGGCGGCGGGGTGGGGGCGGTCTCGGTGAATTACGCGACCGCCAACTCGAGCGCGATCGCCGGGACACACTACACGAGCAAGAGCGGCACGTTGAATTGGGCGGACGGCGACACCCTGCCGAAGACCATCGAGATCTCCGTCACAAACACGGCGACGCCCCAGTTGCCGAGGCAGTTCAAGGTGAATCTGAGTTCCCCTACCAATGGGGCGGCCGTGGCACAGTGGTCGGCCATCTCCGTTCTCATCGAAGACCCCGGAGCCGCCCTCGATCCGGCCTGGACCTCGGCGATGTTGGGAACGGTCACCGATCAATCTGCCGCCGTGAGCGCCGAGGGAATCATCGGTGATGCGATCATGGGCGGCAGTGGTGTCGGCAGTGGCTCGACCAGTGAAGCGGGGCGTTTCATCTATCAGAGCCTCGCCGGCGATCACATTTTGACGATGCGGGTGCCCGCGCCGGTACCGGCCCAGAGCGGTTCGCGATTCGCCATCATGGTCCGCGCCACAACTGCGACCAATGCCATTGCCGCCGCTGCGGTGGCGGCAAGTTCGTCCGCAAACCACGGCACCAAGCTCGCTTCGCGTGGCACGATCAGCGGAAGCATGGCGGTGCTGCCAACGACGGACAACAATCAGGACATCCCGCAATGGTTGCGGCTCACTCGGGCGGGAAGCACCTTCACCGCCGAGTCTTCGGTCGATGGGGCGACCTGGACGGTGCTCGGCAGCGTGTCTCTTGCCACGATGCCTGCCACCGCGCTGTGGGGCATCTTCCACTATTCTTCCGATTGGTCCTCCAGTTCGACCTACCTCGGCGACTACCAGCTCGCCACCTACGAGAATCTCAGCATCACCGGGCTGCCCGCTCCGGAGGCGCCGACGAACTTTGCGTTCGGAACCGTGACCAACACTACCGTTCCTCTCACCTGGACCGCGTCTCCCTATGCCGCCGCTTATCGGATCGAGCGCCGTGGCGACGACGGTTCCTTCGATGTCGTGGCGAATCTGACGAGCGGGGCAACCGTCAGCTTCAACGACACTACGATCCGTCCTGACACCGGCTACGAATATCGAATCCGCGCTTCCAATGAGTCCGGCGAGAGCGGATGGAGTGCTCTGATCCGAACGATGGTCCCGGCGGCGGACGAGATCGTTTCGATCTCCACCGACGATGCGGGCGGTGCCGATGCGTTCATTCGCTTCGACAACCAGGCGTCGAATTTCGGAACCAGCGATTTCCTCCCCGTGGCCGATACGGCCATCGCGGACGGAGCCATGACTCCGGTGACCAAAGTATGGCTGCGGTTCAATCTCGGTTCTCTCCCGGCCCTGAAGTCCGCCCGTCTCAAACTCTCGTATGTGGGCGGGGAAAATCTCGATGAGGCGTTTCTCGAACGTTATTATTACGCGTCGATACGGCTTCTCGAGGAGGCATCGGACGGATGGGAGGAATCCGGCATCACCTGGGAAAATGCGCTGCAGAATCATCCCACAAACGCAAGCCTGACCGGGACGACGCAGGTGCTGGCGAACATTCTTCATTTCGACGCATCGACGCTCCCGTCCGTCAATTCCGTCACGACGATCTCGCTCAATCAGGCTCACCTCAACAACTACCGCGGTGCGAATCAGCACGTCACTCTCGCGATTGTTCCCTCTGCGGGACAAAGCGGTGCGATGATATGGGCCTCGCGGGAGCACTCGACCCTGCCTCCGCCGACGCTCGAGGTCACCACGGCCTCGACGAAGCCGAATCGCCCCGGTTTTCTCTCCCTCGCGCCCGGATCCGGCAGCAGTGTCGTGCTCACATGGATCGATTTCACCAGCGATGAGACGGGCTTCGAGATCCAGCGCCGCGCTGCCAACGGGAGTTGGGTAGATCTGACCACGACCTCACCGGATGTGATCACCTTCACCGACAGCGCCGCCCTTCCCGGTGTGTTCTACGACTACCGCATCCGGTCAATTCGTCCCGGCGGAGTTTCCTCCTGGCTGTCTGTGGCGGCGATCTCGCGGAGCGGGGTCGCGTCGATCACCGGGGCGGTGGGCTCGAGCGACGGCAGCGAATTTGTCCGCGCCGATGTTCCGGCAGAGACAGCCTACGTCCCGACCGGCTTTGAGTATTTTTCTCCCGCATTGAATTTCGTGACTTCGCAGACCCTCAGCGGATCGCCCCTTCGCAACAACTTCAGCGGATGGCTCGGATTCAAGTTCACCACGGGCGCTACTCCCGTCGTCGTGCGCGAACTCGGTCGTTGGGTGATCAGTGGAAACACGGGTACGCACACCGTTCGCATCATCGACGCCGCCACCAATCTCGCCGTGTCCGGAGCCTCCGTCGAAGTGAACACGGCCGGAGCCCCGGTTGGTTTTTCCTACACGCCGCTTGCCTTGCCCGTGACCCTGGAGGCAAATCATGCTTACTATCTTGTTAGTCAGGAAATGAGCGGAGGCGATCAATGGTATGATGGCAACAATGCCCTCGTCCATGCCTCGAGCGTTGCTTCGGTGAATCAATCGGTTTCCTCGAGCAACGGCACCTCCTACACCACCGCCTTCGGGGCTGGAAACAGCTTCATTCCGGTCACTTTCCGATACTCGGCTGCGTCGGCACCGTTCGTTACGGGACACAACCTGATTTCGTTGCGAAATGATCTTTCCGGTTTCTACGGGATGGAGTTCACGACCGGCAACTCCGCCCTCGCTGTTTCGCGTCTTGGTCGCTGGGTCGCGCCCGGCAACAACGGCAGCCACGAACTGCGCCTGATCGATGCGGCCACCGGGACGCGGATCGCCACGACCAGCGTCGATACGGCGGGGGCTCCGGCGGGTGCGATTCTCTACGGCGATCTCGCCTCGCTCGTCACTCTCTCAGCAAATTCGAGATACTACCTGCTCAGCGAAGAAGCCGAAGGCGGCGATCAGTGGTATGACCTCCGCATCCCGAACGCGGGACCGCTCAACGGCTATCACCAATGGCTCTACGACCGCGGGCTGCCGATGGATGGTGGCGGCGACGGATCCGCGAAGGCGGATCTCGCCGGAGATGGACTTTCCAACCTGATGAAATACGCGCTGGGCCTGGAGCCTGGCACGGTGGGTCATCTGGGACGACTATCGTTTGGGGAAATTACCCTGGAGGGAAGCCGCTATCTCACCCTCTCATACACCCGACCTGACCCTGTTCCCCCCGGGATTCACTACACCGTGGAAGGCTGCGCCGAATTTTCGCCCTGGTCGGATGAGGGCATCGTGCTCCACAGTGATGTTCTCATGGGAAATCTGCGCACCCTCACCTATCGCGACACGACCGCACTCGGGGCGAGTGCAAAACGCTTCCTCCGCCTCCGCGTAGATCAACCCTGAGAAGGTGGTCGTCCTCAGAGCCCCATCATCGCTCGGCCGCGATAGATGCCGTTCTCAAAAGACCACGCCACAAAATAGCCTCCCGCCCCATCCCCGTTTGTCATGAGGAGCACGGCCCGTCGGGCGGGATCGCCGGGAGTCAGGAGCACGAGAGTTTCGAGATTCGGTTCAAAGATATGGGCGGTGGCACCGTCGGGAAGCATCACCCGATGGCCATTGATCGAAACTTCGAGAGTGAGGCTTCGTTTCGGAATGCCTCCGTCCTGGCCCCAGGGGGACTCCCCATCGACCTGCACCATGCCGGTCGCATCGGTCGTGAGTTTGTGATCGGAAGCGACAAAGGCGGGGTCCTTCACGACCGCTTCGAAGTTCTCATGCTTGAGTCGGCCGGATTCTCCGTCGGATGCCACGGCTTTCCATTTCCTTGCCGGAATCAGGCGGCTGCCGTGGATGTGGCAGGTGACGGACTCGTCTTTCTCGTCGAGAAATACCTGGTGGAAGTCCGCCTCCGATTCGGGCATGGCAAAGACCGGAGCGCCGGAAAGAACCCTCCCGACGATCTCTGATGAAAGGCTCGGACCGGATCGAACATTGGTGTGTCCGTCAGGGTCCTGGACGATGTTCAGACAATCCAGAATGGCCTCATCGACGAGGGGGGTGTCGGGCGTTTGGGCGGTCGCGATACTGATGGAGCACAATGCCAGCACGAAGCGAAGCAGGTTGGAAAGGTCGGATCTCATGAGAAATGAGTAACCCGGAGGACGAATCGAGGAAATGAAGAATTCCTCTGTGGCGGTGCATTTTATGCGATCTCGTGATTGATCGGGTGGCATGGTCACGGCCCCTTCTCCGCCGTCGGTCCGGTTTCTTTCTTTTTCCGGGGCTGTGCGAAACCTCGCAGTAGAGACAGGGTTCAAGGTTCAGATTGCTCCATGAAAACCGCTCTATCCTTCCTGCTCCTGATTGGATTCGCTGTCCTCACACAGGCCGCTCCGTCGCGTCCGCACCTCCTTTTCCTCCTGAGTGATGACCATAGCTATCCTTACCTGAGCACCTATGGTGATCCGAACGTGAAGACTCCGGTGCTCGATCAACTCGCTGCGGAAGGGATGAAATTTCACCGCTTCTTCACCGGGTCGCCCCAGTGCGTTCCTTCGCGGGCCTGTTACCTGACGGGCCGCTCTGCCGTGGCCGCTCGCATGACCCGTTTTTCGGCACCCCTTCCCCGCGATGAGGTCACTCTGCCCGAGTTGCTCCGGGAAAAAGGCGGCTATCACACCGGTGTCTGTGGTCGCAGTTTCCATCTCGACGGTTCAAACAAAATCGGTGCAGCCACGGCGCGGGTGTTCGAGGCGAACGATCTCAAGTCATTTTCCGACCGCGTCGATTTCCTGAACACCTGCCCGGACCCCGAGGTCGCGGGGCAGGTCGCCGGCTTCCTCGACGCACGCCCCAGCGACAAGCCCTTCTTCCTCTGGGTGAACTTCAGCGATCCCCACCATCCGTGGAACGCCCCGTCCGAATTCCGTCCCGACCCCGCCAGCCTCAAACTGCCGGCCCACTGGCCCGACCTGCCCGGAATGCGCGAACAGCTCGCCGACTATTTCGCGGAGATCAATCGCCTGGATCGCACCGTCGGATCCGTCCTGACAGAACTCGAAAAGCGAGGCCTGAAGGACGACACTCTCATCGTCTTTGCCGGTGACAACGGCGGTGCCTTGCCTCATGGAAAAGGCTCGCTCTACGATCCCGGGTCGAATGTGCCCTTTGTGGTCCGCTGGCCCGGTGTCGTCGCTCCGGGCGGCGAGTCCCATGCCCTTGTCAGCGGGGAAGACTTTGCTCCGACTCTGCTCGCTGCGGCGGGCCTCGAACCGGGATCCAAGATGAGCGGTGTCAGCTTCCTGCCTCTCCTGAAAGGGGAAACCGGGACTCCCCGAAAACATGTCTTCGTCGAGCGAGGTCCCCACGGATCTGCTCCCGTGACCGTGAACACGAGCAACGCCAGCTATGACCTCGGTCGCGCCATTCGCAGCGACCGCTACAAGCTGATCTACAATTGCACTCCCTGGATCCCCTACGGTCCGGTCGATTCTGCGGGTGGTGCCGGCTGGGTTCAGATTCGGGCGGCGCATGATGAAGGCAAGCTCGCCCCAGGATTGGCCGCCACCTATTTCACGACGCCGCGCCCAGTCTACGAACTCTACGACCTGAGTTCCGATCCCTCCGAGTTGAATAATCTCAGTGGCAAAAAGGAGCTTGCCGTGGTGGAGAAAACTCTGCGCGAGGCACTCGCCGAAAAGATGATCCTCGACTGGGATTATTTGCCCTTGCCGGATCTGATGGAAGACGGCGCGAAGGGCGGGAAAAACAAGGGAAAGGGAAAAGGAAAGCCTTCGGGCAAGGACAAGCCGTGAAGAGGCGGTGGTGAGATCGAGGAAGCGGACCGACTCCCGGAATCGACTGACCCGCGATCCGCCGATCTCCCCGGCGTCTCCGGCCAGGTGCGTCGCGGGATCCGTCGATCCCGATTTCCCTGTTCAGGCTATTGCGGTTGCGCCCGATTTTGGGCTCAATTCAGGAGAGCCCCCATGACATCGGTCACTTCCTCACATGCCCTCGCCCGCATTTCTCATACCCCTTCGTCGCGAGACGCCGAGAGGACCCGTTCCCGCAAGGCGCGGCCTGGATTTCCCGCCGGGCTGTATGAGAACAAACTGTCCAAGGAAAATCCGGGCCGGAACGAAGCGGGGACGGGCCCCAGCCCGTCGCAGCAGAAGAGGTATGAAAAATGCGGGCTAGCTTTGTTTTTCCTCCTTGCTGGTTCGCTCGCCGCCGCCGAGGCGCCGCTTCCGGCAACGGTGGAATTCAATCGGGACATCCGGCCGATCCTCTCAGACAACTGCTTCTACTGCCACGGAAACGATCCCAAGCACCGCGAAGGAAAACTGCGTCTCGATCTGCGCGATGAGGCCCTCGCAAAGGAGGCCTTTCTCCCCGGAAAGCCGGACGAAAGTGAACTCATTTTTCGCATTCTCAGCGACGATGAGGAAGAGCTGATGCCGCCTCCCGATTCGCACAAGAAACTGACGACGCGTCAAAAGGATCTCCTCGCGAAATGGATTGAGCAGGGGGCCGAGTATCAACAACATTGGTCCTACGAAAAACCAGTCCGGGTGGAGATTCCCGCCGGGGAGAATGGCATCGATTACCTCGTGAGAAGACGTCTTGCTGCTATCGGCCTGAAACCGTCCCCCGAGGCGGACCGCCGCACTCTCATCCGTCGCCTCTACGCCGACCTCATCGGACTTCCGCCGAAGCCGGAAGAGGTCGCTGCCTTCATCGCGGACCCTTCGGATGATGCCTACGCAAAAATCGTCGATCATCTCCTGACAAACCCACACTTCGGGGAACGAATGGCGATCGGATGGCTCGACGTGGTGCGCTTCGCTGATACGATCGGATATCACAGCGACAATCCGCGCAACGTCTGGCCCTATCGCGACTGGGTCATCGCCTCCTTCAACGCAAACAAGCCGTTTGACCGTTTTACCATC
>CALDKL010000276.1 GCA_937898895.1 uncultured Verrucomicrobiae bacterium
TAGTTGAGATGCAGCTTCGATCCGCTGACGACCATCGGCTTGGTCGTGAAGGCCCCGCCCTTGGCGTCACCATGCATCGAGGCGAAGCCCTGTTTCCGCACGGTGAGGCGGCGGATGCGGTGGTCGTCGTAGCGGTAATGTTCGCTGATGTAAAGCGACCACTCGTCTTCGCCGGTGACGACGATGCCGTTGGCGGTCATGTTGTTGCGATCAGTCCAGTTCTTCAGGTCCGGACCGGGGCGCGACCAGGCTTCGAGGAAGGGACGATCCCAGTTCACGCCGTCGCGGCTCGACATGAAGACGGCGTCCGAGACGCCGTCGGCCACGTGGGCGGGCACCTTCTTGCGGTTCGTCACGTAGCGCTTGGGAAAGGAGAGGAAGAGATGGGGCGCGGTCGGACACGGCACCGTCGCGGAGGTGTAGAAATGCTCCATCGGCACGCCCTCGGCGTAGCGATGCGGCACGCCATCGGTCCATGTCAGAAAATCGCCCGAGGTATTGCTTTGCACGGCGCGCACCTTGTTGCTGAAGATGCGGCTGAAACAGACGTAGTGATCGCGGGTCGTGTCCCAGAAGGCGAGATTCTGCGAATCGAAGGCGCCCTTGGTAATGACGGGCGTGTCCCTCATCTTTTTCCAATGAATCCCATCAGCGGAGGTGAAGGCGTAGAGACCGCCCGGCGTCTCGCCCTGATGCCAGTTTTTGCCCGGCTGCTTGACGCCGCCGAGGGCTTTGTATCGCTCTTCCGACTTGACTTTCGGGTTCGCATCAAGGAAGGGCGAGAAGTTGTGCGACTCGACGCCGCGCCAGATCACGTTGTTGTCCCTCGTTCCACCCGCTTCGATGAGACCGAGCTTGGGCCGCGTGAAATGAATCCCGTCGCTGCTCTCGGCGACACAGGTGACCTGGGCATCGCTGTGATCCGATCCACCGGAAGAGCCGCGGTAATACATCAACACCTTGCCGCCATCCTGGATCACCGAGAAGTAGGCGCAGGTCTTGCCTTCCCACGGCTGGTCGGTGGTGAGGACGATCTCGTGCTTCACGGGCTCGTGGAGTTTCAGGGCGACACCCTCCTTCTCGGCGACGAGAAATTCATCAACGAACAACTCCCATCGCGAGCCGAGGTCGATGGGATCAGCGGCCGCGGCGTGGGCGGCGATCAGGAAGGCGGGCAGGAGGGCGAATGGTTTCATGGAGTGTTTTGATAGGATGGCGGGGCGAGTCTCGAGAGGGCCTCGAGATCGGCACCGGTCGCACCGGGCTCGGACGGGCTGCCGTTGAGGAGGGAGTTTTTCCAAGCCAGCAAGCCCTCGACTTTCCATTCAAGTCCCTCGAATGTGCATCGCTGTCCCGTGACAGTGGCCCGGGCCATGATCTTGCCCCATCGCGGCTCGGCGAGTCGTCGAAAATGGACGTTTTCCATCGCGAGACGGCATTCCCCGCCATCGCGTCCGGTCACGGCCATCGGATTCTGCGCTTTGGAAAGGATGAGCGCATTTGTCAGGGTGTATCGTCCCTCATCGAGGAAATAGAGATCGAACCCGATGCAATCCCGGATCAGGACGTTCCGATATCTTGTCTGCGCCGTTCCCGTATCGCAGATGCCGGTGCTGTTTCGAATGCTTGCAAATCCATCGACCGAATACTGGGCGGACTCGTGAGCGCTGATCCCGTCGTCGCCGCATTCGATTGCGCGGATGTTCTCGAAGACGACCTCGCGGCAGTCGCCATGGATGTTGAATCCGTCGTTGTAAGGATGCGTGGCGGTGAGGTTCTTGATGACCAGGTGGCTGTTGTCCTGAGCGAATTGCACGCCAGCACTGCGGACCGGGATCTCGATTTTTGCATCCGTGAGCGTGCTGCCGGGAGAGAGCTTCAGAAAGAACGTGCCGGCGAGCTTCGAGGAAGGTTTGGGTTCGCGGGCCGGATCCCTCACGAAGGTCCACTCTCCGGGCAGGAGATCTCCCGGCTTTTTGAGTGGTTCACTGCGGCCTTTCGAAGTGCGTCCCATCCACTGCATCTTCCCGTCGAAGAGGAAAAACCATCGAGCGATGATCGCCTCGTCGAGCCGGGGAATCAGCTCCTCGGCGGCAAAGAACCCTGGGGAGATCTCGCGCCACTTCGCCGGATCAAGTGGATCGGCTCCCTCCAGAATCGCCCCGTGCCCGTCCAGGGTGATCGGTTTTCCCGGCGCTCCCTTTTTACCGTAAAACCCCGCATACTCGCGGTAGACCTTGCCTGCTTCGAGATGGATGGTGTCTCCGGGGTGCGCGAGTTTGATGCCGTGGTTGATGGTAGGCGCATCCGGGTCCACACCCACGTATATTTCCCGAGCCGGACAGAGGCAGGGCAGAACCATCAGGAGGAACGCCGCCCACCGCACGCACCGGACCGCCCGAGTCCAGTTTTCCGATGCTGCCCTCCAATCGCTTCTGCCTCGACGAACCTTCATGCCGGTAGTGTCATCTTTGCCACCGCGAACTCAGTGCCCTGCCATGCCGAACGGGCGTGCGCGGAAAACGCCTGCTCGGCGCAAGGACCGCACCTCGAACGTTCCGCTGCTCCATCACCATTCCCCCTTCGTGGAAAATTTGGCTTTCAGGTTTCTGCGAAATTCAGCAATGGCCATCTCCATTTTTGCGAGCGTGTTCTCGAGATCGCCGTCCTCGCAGTCGCGGGCGGCGGGGATTACGGTGAGGCATTCGTTGCGATCCATGAATGCCGCCGCATCGAGCAGTGCTTCCTGCTCCTCGGGGGCGATGACGAGGAAACCGTGCTTGTCAGCGTGAATGAGGTCGCCCGGACTCACCTTCGTCCCAAACACCTCGACCTCGCAGCCCCATCGCACCGGATGGACGAAGGCGTGCCCCACACAGAGCCGCCGTGCGAGTGCCTTGAACCCCGCATCGGTCATCTCGTCGATGTCGCGCACCGCTCCATCCGTGATCGTGCCGACACAGCCGAGACTGCGGTGCATCGTCGCATTGACCTCGCCCCAGTGCGATCCGAGGACACGCGGTTTGTCGAGATCCTGCACCACGACGATCTTCGGTCCCGGCACACTCGCAATATAGCGTCGATACTCCTCGCCCGCATTGGGATTCGCGGTGCGGTGCGCCGGATTCGACGGCTCGATCACGAGCGTCACCGCATAACCGACCATCGTGCCCATCTGTGGCATGAAATCGCGAGCCTCCTCGTGATTGATCCCGTCGATCGCCGGGTTTCGTTTTGTGATCTGCTCCCAGCCGTTGAAAATCGTCGGCGTGTTCCAGCGTTTCAGCTGATGGAGGATTCCGCTCGAAAGAACACGGGTGGGGACATCGGACGAATTCATGGGTCCGGGTATTTTGCCTCTTGCCGCACGCCGCTGGCAAGGGCACCGTCCTGGTCAACTGATCTTACCAGATGGACGAACCGACCGAAGAACTCCCCCGTCGACGATCCCTCGTCGAGGAAACCGCCCGGGCCTTGCGACTCGCCATCGCGCGGGGACGCTGGGTCGATTACCTCCCGGGCGAACGGGAGCTTTCGAGTCGTTTTCAGGTGAGCCGTCCCACTCTGCGAGCGGCGCTCGAGAGGCTCGCGCACGAGGGCGAGATCGAGCGTTCGGCGCGGCAGCGATGCCGAATCCGCCGAGGGCCTTCCCGGAAACGGGGTGCCGCTCCCCGACTCATTGCCGCGATCACCTCACGCCCCCTCCTCGCCATGGCCCCATCGGCTCTGGTCCTGGTCGACGAACTGCGGACCATCCTGTCCCGAGCGGGATTTCAGTTTGAGGTGATCGTCACTCCCGCATGTTTTACGCGCAAACCCGAGCGTGCGCTGAAGGAACTGACTTCCCGGACGGTCGCCTCCGCCTGGATCACTTTCGGATCCCGCGAGCCGATGCAGCGATGGTTCCTTCGCAGCGGCCTGCCTTGCCTCGTGGCCGGTTCCTGTGATGAGCGGATTCCGCTGCCCTCGGTGGATCTCGACTACCGGGCGACCTGTCGCCATGCCGGAGGACTCTTTCGGAAGAAGGGGCACCGCCACCTTCTCCTCGTCCTTCCGGAAGGTGCCACCGGAGGAGAAGCCGAGAGCGAAGCGGGGCTTCGCGAATCGCTCGAGGGGGATGGCTCGGCCCGACTCACCGTGCTGCGGCACGATGGGACTCCGACCCATCTCATCTCCCAGCTTGCGGCGGTACTGCGTTCTGCTCAGGCACCGACCGGCCTCCTCGTGGCCCGAGCCGTGCATGTGCTGACGGTGTTGACGCATTTGCAGCGAAACGGTTTCCGTTTGCCCCAGGATCTTGCCTTAGTCTCGAGGGACGACGAAGATTTCCTCAGCCATCTCTCGCCCCAGGTCGCACGATATACGGTCGATCCGGCAATCTTCCCGCGAAAACTCTCCGCCGCCGCCCTGAAGCTGGCGGAATCGGGGACCGCCCCTCCCCATGCCCTGCGGCTGATCCCCCGGTTTGTTGCGGGCGAGACGATATGACCCTTTGAAAAGTGCAAATCCCACTCCCCTTCCCCATTGCCACAAAATGCCTTGCCGGGAGGCGTAGGTCCTTGCCATGATGCCGTCGATGGAAAATCATCGCCTTGTCCTGCCCGAGCACATGAATCAATACGGCTTTCTCTTCGGCGGGCACCTCCTCGCCTGGGTTGACGAACTTGCCTGGATGGCCGCCAGTCGCGATTATCCCGGCTGCCAACTCGTCACCGTCGGCATGCGCGAAGTCGCCTTCAAACGAAGTGTGCGCGAAGGCTCCATCCTCGACCTCACCGCCCACCGGATTCGCTCGGGCGACACCTCCGTCTCCTACGCCGTCAGCGTCGCACGAGAAGGAGAGGAGATCTTCTCCACCGAGGTCACCCTCGTCCGCGTCGATGAAACAGGTCGCAAACAATCCCTTCCCACAAGCCAGTGATCGGATAGCCTCCTTGCCAAAATGGCCGCCCCCCGAAAGAAACAACTCCCCCGTCGTCGCGTCATCGTCATTGGTTCCCTGAATCTCGACCATTTCGCCCGGGTCGAGGTCTTGCCCAGGCCCGGCGACACCGTCTCGGCCACTCGACTCACCCGGTTTTATGGGGGGAAGGGTGCCAACCAGGCCATTGCCGCAGCCCGTCAGGGCAGCGCTGTCGTCCTTCTCGGTGCGGTCGGGTCCGACGAGGCCGGGGAAGCCTACCTCCGCTTTCTCGAAGAAGAGGGCGTTTCCACCCGCAACATCCGCATCGTCGACTGCCCCACCGGAACCGCCTTCATCACGGTCGATCAATCGGGAGAAAACATGATCGTCGTCGCAGCCGGAGCAAATGCCGAACTGCGCCGCACCGACATCATCCGCGAAGCGCCCCGCATCAAAGAGAGCGATATTCTTGTCGGCCAGTTCGAGGTCCCGTTTTCGGCCCTGCTCGAATCGATTTGTATCGCGAACCAGTCGAAGGTCCCCGTGCTCATCAATCCTTCGCCCTTTCGCCCTGGTTTTCTCTGGGAGGAGGTCCGTACCGACTACCTCGTCGTCAATGAAAACGAAGCGGTGGCACTGCTGGGCATCGCTCCCGTTCCCTCCGCCGCCCGAGAGGTGCGCGATCAGCTCCACGCCCTGAGGATCCGCCACCTCATTGTGACCCGAGGCGGGGAAGAGACTCTCCACTTCACCCAGGAAGGAGAGGTTTTTGCCATTCCGGTACTGCCGGTTCTGCCCGTGGACACCGTCGGGGCCGGCGACGCCTTTGCGGGCTGCCTTGCCGCCAGGCTCTCCCAGGGAGAGCCGATCGCCAGTGCCCTCCGCGCCGCCAACTGTGCCGGGGCTCTCACCACCCTCGGCTCCGGTGCCCAGGGGCCCATGCCCGACCGCGACCAGGTGGAACGCCACCTGCGCTTCCTCGATCTCTGAGACAATTTCCTTTTGCAGGATTCCAGACCCTCCCGGCTCATGAAACGAACCCTCTTCTGTCTTCCCTTTTTTCTCCTCACCTCCCTGCATGCCGCCCATCCCTGGCCTCAATTTCGGGGTCCGGGCGGCGACGGCATTGCCGCAGCCGAGGAGGTGCCCACTGTTTTCGGAGAAACGGAAGCCCTGAAGTGGAAAACCGCGATTCCGGGACGCGGATGGTCCTCCCCCGTCTTCGATGGCGAGTTTCTTTGGCTCACCTCCGCCGTCGAGGTGTTTCCTTCCGAAGAGGAAAGAACGCGCCTCCTCAAAGCCTCCGGAGAGGAGGAACGCACCTTTCCGGAACTCCAGGTCGCCACCCGCATCGAACTCTCCGCCTTTGCGATTGAGTACGAAACCGGCCGCATCGCGAAAACCATCCCCCTCACCACCATCGATCAACCCCAGACCGTCCACACGCTCAACAGCTTTGCCTCCCCCACCCCCGTGCTCGACGGGGGCACTCTGTTCGCTCATTTTGGCACCTTCGGCACCTTTGCCATCGACCTCGCTACCGGCAGGATTCTCTGGCAGCGCCGCATCGACCTCGTGCATGGAGTTGGACCGGGCAGCTCCCCTTTTGTCCACGGGGGACTGCTCTTTCTCATCTGCGACGGGATTGACCGTCAGTTTGTCACCGCTCTCGATCTCCGGACCGGCGAGACGGCGTGGATCACCGAACGCCCCGCGATGCGCGCGCCCAAAGGACATCAGAAAAAATCCTTCAACACGCCCGTGCTCGTCACCGGCCCCGATGGCAAAGAGCAACTCCTCTGCATGGGCGCCCAATGGCTCGTCAGCTACGAACCGACGACCGGAAAAGAAATCTGGCGGCTCGATCACGGCGACGGTTTCTCGGTCGTGCCCCGACCCGTCTACAGTGCCGATACGGGACTACTCTACCTCAGCACCGGCTATGGAAAGCCGTCTCTCCTCGCTGTCCGCATCGACGGGAAAGGCGAGGTCTCCGCATCCGACAAGGTCGCCTGGCGCGAACCGAAACGAATTCCCTCCCGCCCCTCGCCTCTCCTCGTGGGCGACGAACTTTACCTCATCGCCGATGGCGGTATCGCCAGTTGCCTCGATGCGCGCACCGGCAAGATGCACTGGACCGAGAGGATCGACGGAAACTACTCGGCCTCGCCCCTCTTCGCCGATGGCAAGATCTACTTCGCCAGCCAGGAAGGCCTCGTCACCGTCGTGAAACCCGGCCGCACCTTTGCAGTCCTCGCCCGGAACACCCTTGAGGACACCCTCATGGCCTCCCCGATCGCTCTCGACCGCAGTCTCATTCTCCGCACCGGATCGTCCCTGTATCGGTTCGGACCGTGATCGCTTGCACCGTCCCTCCCCACTCTATCCTATGAACCCCGCCACTCTCCTAACCCGCATTTCTCATCCCCCTTCGTCGCGAGACGCCGAGAGGACCCGTTCCCGCAAGACGCGACCTGGATTTCCCGCCGGGCTGTATAATCGCATACCGCCCAAGGAAAATCCGGATCGGAACGAAGCGGGGACGGGCCGCAGCCAGTCGCAGCAGAAGGGGTATGAGAAAGGCGGTCTAGCACTCACCAAATGGACGGCCCTTTTCCTTTGGTTCGGTCCCTGCCTCGTATCCGTTCAGGCAATCCCTCCCCTCGTGTTCAACACCACCACCCCGGTCAATGATCTGAAGGGAACTCTGGCCGCCGAAGTGAAGTTTGCCCAGAGCCAGATCCTCCCGGCGCATCCCCGCGAAGGAGACAACCAGCCGCACCTCACCGCCTCGCGCAAGACGCTGCTTCTGGTGCGCCCTGTGAACCCCGATGACACGACGCCCCTCATGCTCGTCGCCCGCGACGGCAAAGGCACGATTCTCGGCAACTTGACTCTCGACCCGCCATCGCAACTCCCCAAGACGGCCTATTTTGTGGAAGGGGCACCGGAGGAAATCGACTACAGACCTCCCTCCGGCACGACCGGACTCCTTCGTGACGGCAGCGATCTCGAACAACTGAACGATCCGCTCGGAGCGTTTCTGCTCGAGACCCTCGATGCCCACGCGCTGGTGGAGATCGAGACGGCGGACGGCCGGTGGGTAAGCGACATTTTCCTGCCGGAGGACAAAGAACTGGACGGCAAGGTGGCCCGCACGAAATCGGAAGCCGGCTATCGGACCACGATTCACTACAGCGGTCGCCTGGCGACCCTCGCGAGAGGGCAGAGTTTTCAATTCAAATGCGTAAAGGGACAATGGTTCCGCGATGGCGACCTCGACAACAATGCGATCCTCTATGCCGAAAACACCTGGAGCGGCCTGCTACCGGCGGAGTGGATCGTGCCCGGCCTGGCACTCGAGTTTCGGCAGGGAAACCAAAGCGGAATCCTTGGCGATCTCACGGTGGGGGCGCCGAGCCAATTGCTCATCCACACCATCGACCTCGGCATGCTGACGACGCCGCGCGGCAAATTCGAATTTGCCGACGACCCAGAAGCACACCGGGAGTATTTCCAGACCGTGCCCGTGAGCCGACTGATCGTGGCACAATACGCGCCACTCTCTCTGCGGGAAGTGATGATGCCCAACGGCGAGCTGCTCAGGGAAGTCGATGAGAGCGAAGGCGGCTGGCACACGGGCAGGATGCGGCAGAGCATCGGAAAAGAGCTGATCTCGCACGGCATCGACAACGCAAACTACGGACTGCACAGCACCGCCGGACAGGGCGAGCGGAGTCATCCCTATGTCGCCGCCCAGCTCGCGGCACACAACAGTCGCGGCAATTACTCCAACGGCATCCAGGTGCATGGCGGATCGGGCGGCGGCGGCATCGTGACGCTCGACAGCACTCTCGGCAACGAATTCAGTCATGAAGTGGGCCACAACTACGGTCTCGGTCACTTTGTCGATGGGTTCAAAGGCTCCGTGCACCGCAGTGCCGATCAGATCAATTCCACCTGGGGATGGGATGCGGACAAAAACCGCCTGATCCCGAATTTCTACCCAACCCGCAGCGGTCAGGATACCTGTCTCGACAACGAGTGCCAGGCCCCCTTCGACGGTCGTTCCTTCGGCAAGGATGCCATGGCGGGAGGCTCGCCCTTTTCGGGTTTCAATCGGTTCACGCTCTACACGCCCAATACCGCGGCGATCATTCAGCGATTTCTCGAGAACAAAGCCATCTTTGATCCCGATTCCCCCACGGGTTTCAGCAAATGGAATGCCGATACCGCACAGATGGAGCCCTACCATCACCAGGTCCGCAGCACCCGCGAAACGACCGCACCGGGGAAGGATCTGACCGAGGAAAGACTCGTCTCGCTGCTTGCCGAACACGACCTCGTGCGCGTGGCGATGGCCGATGGCAACTGGACCAGGGGCATTCCCCTCCCCCCCGCGTCCCCCGCCAACCGAGGCCGTCTCATCGCCATCGATCACGAGGCCGGCTACAACAGCACCCTCTTCCTCAACGGTCGGGAAGTCACCGTCTCCCGTGGCACAAAGTCCCGCTACCGCTCCGATGGCAAACAATGGAACGAAGTTGGGATCGACGAGCACGGAGCCGACCGCCGACCGCTTGCCTTCGGCGTCCCCGTCGTCACCCTTGTTGGTTATTACGATCCCGTCGGTCCGTTGCCGAGCTACTTTTATCCCGCCCTGCACGGTGCCTTTGGCTATTGCTATGAGGACGACAGCGAGAGGCTGAACGAATCGGACACGGAGCTGCAGGTCGAGACCGCCACAGGATTGCTGCGCTTCCGACTTTCCAGTCAGCGCCTCGGCGAAGGTCTCGCGGCACGTCTCATGAACAAGTTCCATGTGAACATACCCGAAGCCAGCCGGCCCATCCGCGCCTCCCTGCTCAGTCGCGGCAAGGTGCTGGCCCAAACGACCCTCTCACCCGTCTCCGGAGAACTTTCGGTAACGGTGAACGGCATCCCGCTCACTCCCCAAAATCGGGCTTCCGGAAAGCCTGCCCTCTCCGTTCCCAGGACTCAATAAATCCGCACCGACCAGCTCTGCACCGGTTGGCGGGAAAGCCGCAGGGTGGTGAGGGAGCGAGCGTCGTTTTCGTGGAATCCGCGCACCATCTGGTTTTCGTCGGCAAAGGTCGGACTGTTTGTCTCGTGACGATTTTTCGCCGGAAAGGGTTCGACCGCCGCCGGGTCCGGATCCGCCACCGTCAATTCGAGCCGGACGCCCATCATCGCATCCGGTGAATTCAAGGCCCACTCGTGACGGTGCAGATAGGAACGCGGCACCCGGATTTCGAGGAGGCGTCCCCCGTCGCTGTCCGTGCGCAGTGCCGAGACAATGCCGCGAGGGTCGAGAATCATGTTGTAGCCATTGCCAAAACTGCCCAAATCGATGGACGGCGTATAGCCCGGTCCATCCGCAGCCTTTGTGTAAATCACGAGTGGCTCGACCACGCCGAAGGAACGGACTTCGCTCGCGGGTCGGGCGTCGAGAAAAAGACGCGCCCTCAGTGCCGCCCGATCCCCCAGATCCGGGAGCGTGATGCCCTCCAGCTTTGTCGTCACATAGAGTGCCTTTTCATCGGCCTCGAACCGCGCGGTGGCGGATTCAGAGGGCCGCCGCTGCGCGACGGTCTCCGTGGCCGGACCGAGATTCGCGTAGTCCTTCCAGGCCCTCAGTTTCACCTCCTCACCCAGCACGACATCGCGCGAAGCCTCCATTTCACGGGCAAAGCGCACGACTTTTCCATCCACCTCGAGCTGGATCCAGAGATCCTGCTGAAAGAGGACAACTCCCTCGGCGGTCACAAAATCAAACAGGGAAAACACCGTCTTCGTGCCGAGCGGCGACACCGAGAAAGGAGTCGGTTGGCCGACCCGTTCGGCCATGCCCACCTGGAAGTTGCCGGAAAGTGACTTGTCGGTGCCGTTCACGAGATCCCATTCGATCCGCATCTGATCACTCACATTCACAAATTGCCGCGAATTCCACAAGGCCGAGACCGGACCCACCCGCACGGGCAGATCGACGACCTCCGAAGCCACGGTGTCCTCCAGGAAAAAGCAGAACCGCCCAAACTCATCGGTCGGCTCCAGCGGAAAATACAACGGCGAGCCGTCGCGGCTCTTCCCAATCTCGGGACGGGTGAAGCGGAAATCCAACTGGGTAGCCGAGCCCGCTGCGACCGTGAAGCGCTGCCCCGCTTCACTGGGCTGGATGCCGCGGCCCACCGCCAGCCCCCCCATGCTCCCTTTCTTCTCCTCGGTGGTCTGATTGCGCAGGATCACGGACACCCCCATCGATCCCTCCGCTCCGTACGCCGCCACTGCCGTATGGGTGAAGCTCGAGA
>CALDKL010000277.1 GCA_937898895.1 uncultured Verrucomicrobiae bacterium
TAGCCTCCGTTGGACGCGCAATCGCCGCTAGGGATAGCGGCGTTCCCTGAGAGGACAGGGAGGGAGGCGATCCTTAGCCTCCGTTAGCCCCGCCATCGCCGCGAAGGCTCGCGGCAGCCCCGCCAGTGAAGACTCCTCGCATCCCCCCCATTTCCCGTCCGGCTCAAAAGGCGTTCACCCCGTATCTCACCAGATACCAGATTGCGGCGAGTTTTTCGCGGCGGTGACCGTTTCGGTCCCACGGGGGCATGGGGGTGGGCTGCGCTTCGAACGCGACCTCGCACTCCACCCACGGGATCGCCTTTCGAAAGACCGCCTCGGCCCGCGGCGCATGAAACCAGTTGGTCACCAATACGACCCGCTCGGCGTGAATCTGCTCGAGAAGAGGCTCGGTGAATACCGCGTTGTCCCAGGTGGACTTGGCGTGAGGTTCGATGATGAGCCGCTCTCGGGTCACCGCATCGGCGCGGAGGAGGCCCTCCATGTGGCCACCGTCACCCGTGACGATGAGGGCGGCCTCGGGAAACGCCGCCGCCAGTCGACTCGCTCGCCGGGCCCTTGCCTCATCTCCGCCTCCCAACACCACGATGGCATCCGGCCTCCACGGCACCGGCCGCGTCTCCGGATTCGGCCAGGGAGCCCACAGCACCCAGAGCGTGAACAACACGAAGGGAACGAGCAGGGCGATGCGATGATATCGACGCATGATCAAGTAACACTCCGAACACAAATCCCAGCGCCCCTCACTCGGAACGGGAACCGAACGCAACGCGGCCCGCTCCCGCGAATCGGCGGCTCCACTACTCCACACATCCCGGCTTTGGCCCACCGCCGAGAAGCCATTCGTGGACTTCGCCAATCTGCTTCGCGATGCCGGACCAGAGAAAGCGAGATTCGACGAGGGCGCGCCCCCGTTCTCCCATTTCACGCCTCGCTCGATCCGTCATCGAGAACAGAGTCTTGAGTCCCTGGGCGATGCTGGTGGCATCCGGTTCGACCGCCAGGGCGGCCCCTGCTTCGAATCCCTCGGGCAGGTTGCAGGGCGGGGTTTTCACCACCGGCAGGCGATAGGCCCAGGCCTCGAGGATCGTCATGGGCAAGCCCTCGCTGAAACTCGGGAGGATGAAAGCATCGACTGAGCGCAGCAAGCAATCCTTGGCTTCGCCAAAGACGGGACCGAGAAAAGTAACCGATCCGCTCTTCTTCGACCCATTACCCTCGGACCAGGGGATTGGGTCCGTCTCCGATGTCGTCGAAAAGGCGATTCCCAGTTCCTGACAGAGGCACTTCAATTCGTCGGCATGGCCTCGTTCCTCCCATCCGCCGATGAGGAGACGCCATTCGTCAGTGGCGTTTGTGGCCCAGGCGCGGATCAGGTTTTCCAAACCTTTCTTCGGATGGATGCGGCCGAGGTAGAGAAGGGTCTTGGGTTCGCCGCTCGCCTTTCCTCGTTCTTCATTCCGGTCTCCTCGTTCTTCGGGCAAATCGATGCCGTTGGGAAGAATGGCGACCGGGGCGGGGATCCCATACGCCCGGAGGGCATCCGCTTCCTCTCGGCAAAGGGCGCGGATGCATCCCGCATCGCGGAGATGCCGATTCTCAAAGAGCATCCCGGCGATCCGTTTTTTCCAACCGGAATGCCTCACCGCCCACGGATCCAGCATGCCGTGGGGATGGATGAAACACGGCCCCCCCGTGCGACGATGCCAGCGACCGGAGACATACGAGGTGTAGGTCCAGAGGCCGTGAGTGCTGAGCAGATCCGGAGAAAAACGCGCGACATCCGCCGAAAGCCCGGGGGCAAATCCAATTCGTCGCGGGCCGAAGGAGCGACTGAAAGAGACTGACAGAGGGGACCATTTGGCGACATCTTCGTTCGAGAATTCATCGGTGATCGTGAACACCCCCACCTCCGGACCGAGCGAGGAAAGACATTGCATCAGGCGGCGGACGCTGGTGTGCATTCCTCCCGCGTTTCGGGAGATGGTGTCAACGATGCACGCGATCTTCATCACTTCATTTGGATCTGTGGTCCTTTTAGGACGGCCCGTGATCGGTAGCTCTTCCGATTTTCCCGGATTGTTTCTGCAAAAACCATCCCAGTACGCAGAGCGACCACGCACGGGTCCACGCAGGGGAATCGGGTTCCGCGACAAAGCGTTTCCAAACCGATTGCACTCCCGAAGGATCGACAAGGCCCGACGCAGAGAGTGTGTCGAGGGCTTCGAGGCATTGTTCGCCGAGTGGGCCGTTCATCCATCGAGCGATCGGGAGGGTGAACCCCCGCTTTTTTTGGGACAGAAGTTCCGGCCGGAGGAGGTCACGGAATCCGGATCGGAGGAGTGATTTGGATTCCCCCCCTGCGGGAAATCGGATCGATTCAGGGATCGAGAACGCCAGACTCACCATGCGCGTGTCGAGAAAGGGGACGCGCACTTCGAGTGAGTGGGCCATACTGTTGGCATCCCCGTCCCGAAGGAGCATGTTTTTCAGGTAATAGTGTGATTCGAGGATGGAGACCAGCTCGCCGCCCTGGTAGTCGTCCTCACGAATCGGCGGACGTGATTCCGGTTCGAGGAAATCTTCGTCCAGACCCATCCCATCCGCCGCGAACCCCAGTTGCCGCATCTGGTGATTCGACAAGGTTCGTCGGCGGTGCAGATAGAGGGAACGAAGGCTCCCATTGCTCATGCCGATATCCGTCAGTTTCTCGCGTTGACTGGTGGAGCGGCGCAGCGTCAGCAGGCGAATGGCGCAGGACCGAAATCCGGGTGGAAGCGAGTGAAGGACCTTGTGAATCCGCCTGAGTCTTGGGACATCGCGGAAAGAGGGATAGCCTCCGAACAATTCATCGCCTCCCTGTCCGGAGAGTGCCACTTTGATCCCCTGTGCTCGGACAGCTTCGGAGATGAGAAACACGTTCATTCCGTCCATCGACGGTTGGTCGAGCGACTTGATCCAACGGAGCACCGAGCCGAGTGCCTCGTCGCGCGAGATCATTACGTTCTTGTGCTTCAGACCGAATTGTCGCGACGTTTCCGTTGCCTCGCTCGTCTCGGACAACGTAACGTCGTCACTCATTCCAACGGTAAAGGTTTGGAGATCGGGCCGGAGTTCGCGAGCGATGCCAGCGATCACGGTACTGTCGATTCCGGAGGAGAGGAAGATGCCTACCGGCACGTCGCTGAGGAGGTGCTGGGAAACGCTGTTTGTGAGAATGTCTTTTACCTCAGCCGTGGGATCGCGCGAAGGCACCCCGACGATAGAAGGATATTCCCAAAAACGTGTCACCGGAGAAGCCTCTTCAAGGGATCCCGCACGGATCTTGAATTCCTGATAGCAGCCCGCCGGGAACGACAGGATCTCCCGATAGATCGTGCGGGGCTCTGTGATGGCTCCATACGCCAGATAGCTGGCGACGGCCCGTTGATCGATCTCGGTTCCGATCCATCCGGTGGCGAGGATCGCCCTGACTTCGCTGGCGAAGATTCTTCCGGAAGGAAACCGGGCGACATAGAGCGGCTTGATTCCGAGAGGATCCCTCGCCACGAGGAGCCGACGGGATTTCGGATCCAAGTAAATCAGCGCAAACATCCCGGCAAGTCGGCGGAGATAGGCGCTTCCGAATCTGTCGAGACCTGCGAGGAGGACTTCCGTATCGGAATGGCCGCGAAAGGAATGGCCGCTGTTCTCCAGTTCTGTCCGTAGTTCCAGATAGTTGTAGATCTCTCCGTTGTAACTGAGGATCGCGCCGGTCTCCGAGGAAGCCATCGGCTGTGCGCCGGACGGACTTAGGTCGAGGATGGAAAGGCGGGTGTGGCCGATTCCGATTCGGGACGAGTCGATTTCCGTGCAAAACGATCCTTCTCCATCCGGGCCCCGGTGTTGCATGGATTTCACCATACGGTTGAGCGCCGACTCCGTTTCCGGACTCCTTCCGCCGATAATGGCTGCAATTCCGCACATTGGTTGGTTCAGTGGTGGGCGATGGAGAGGGCGGCAAGAAGCGCCTCGTTGATCGGGCCAATGGGTCTGCACCCTACCGCCAGGGCAGTGCGAGAAGCCTCTTCCAGACCGGAAGCATACCGCAGCGGGCCCCATTCGGCGATGCGGCGACGGGCGGCTTCTCCGAAAGCAGCTCGAGCCGGGGCTT
>CALDKL010000278.1 GCA_937898895.1 uncultured Verrucomicrobiae bacterium
GACATTCCGGTGACGGAGCGTCTCGCGCTCTTCACTCAGTATCGTTACCTCGTTCTCGACGACGCCGAGTTTACGACGGACTTTGGCGACTTCACAAATGTGACCGACGACAATCCGGCGAATCACTCGGTGCTCATCGGAGCCCGCGTTTCCTTCTGAGCAGATCGTTCCTCTCTTCATTCCACCTTTTCCAATCAGACCCCGTCCGCAGACCGCTTCTGCGAACGGGGTTTTTTTGCGCTCGGAGTTTCTGGCCCCATCTTCCTGAGCGAGAAAGGCGATCTCCCGTGGACAGGCGATTTTCTTTGTCCGTAATTCCCCGACCTTGAACTATTCGGAATCCATCGACTGGCTCTACGGAACCCAGGCCTTCGGGATCAAGCTGGGGCTTGAGAACGTGCGTCGCCTGCTCGCGGATCTCGGCATCGATCCGGAGGATCCCGGCCCCGCCATTCTGCACGTCGCGGGCACCAACGGGAAGGGCTCGGTCTGTGCCGTGGCCGAACGCATTCTGCGCGACGCGGGAATCAAGACCGGTCTTTTCACCTCGCCGCACCTCGTCACCTATCGCGAGCGCATCCGCATCAACGGAGTGATGATTCCCGAAGCGGTCGTTGCCGAGGGACTGGGGGACTTGCGCAAGCGGATCGGAGCCTACGATCCCCATCCCACGTTCTTTGAACTCAGCCTTGCCCTCGCCATGGGGTATTTTGTCAGGGAGGGTTGCGAGGTGGTCATCCTCGAAACCGGCATGGGCGGTCGACTCGATGCGACCAATGCGGTGGGCTCGGACCTCTCGGTCATCACCTCCATCGGTCTCGACCATCAGCAATGGCTCGGCGAGACGATCCGCGAGATCGCGGGGGAAAAAGCGGGCATTCTGAAGCCCGGAGTGCCCGTGATCATCGGCGAACTCCACCCCGAGGCCCGCGATGTCATCGGTCGTCGTGCCTTGCGACTCGGCATTCCCTGTGTCGAGGCACATGCTCTGCCCGAGGATTGGGTCGTGGGCCTGAAAGGTCCGCACCAGCGCGAAAACGCCGCGCTCGCTGTCGAAGCGGCCTGTCGGCTCGAAGGCGATCGCCTCACCCAGGAGGGGATCCGCCGATCCGTCGCCCAGGCCTTTTGGCCCGGACGATTCCAACAGATCAACGATCACCTGATTCTCGACGGAGCGCACAATCCTGCCGCTGCGGAAGTGTTGCGTCGCACCTGGCAGGAGGAATTCGGCAGCGGGAAAGCCCACCTTGTTTTCGGGGCAGTCGCCTCAAAGGACGTCGCGGGGGTTTTCCGCGAATTGCTCCCCCTGCTCGCCTCGGTCACCCTGGTTCCGGTGAAGTCCGAGCGGCGCCTCTCCCTCGCGGAAATGAAGACCTTTCTCGCCGAGGCCGGAGGGAGCGGGCTGCCACAGGCGGAATGCGCGAACCTCCCCGAAGCCGTTGCGAGTGCTGCCGCCCGCGGTGGAAAAGTTCTCGTGGCCGGATCGCTCTTTCTTGTCGGTGAAGCCCTCGGTCATTTTCTCGGCGAGCGTTTCGAGGTGAGCTTACAATAGCGTTTGGGCCATGATCTACCTCGACAACAATGCCACCACCCGCATCGCGCCCGAGGCCCTCGAGGCGATGCTCCCGTGGCTGGACGAGGCTTACGGGAATCCGTCGGCGGGCTACCGCTTCGGTCGCGAGGCTCGCCGGGCCGTCGAAGAGGCTCGCGAGCGAGTCGCCGCGCTCATCGGTGCGCGGCCCGACGAGATCATTTTCACCAGCGGCGGGACCGAGTCGAACAACGCTGCAGTGCGGTCCGCCCTCGCCCTGCGTCCGGAACGCCGCGCCATCCTCACCTCGACGGTGGAGCACAGCGCGATCGAGGAAGTCGTGAAACGGCACGAGGCAACCGGGTATGAGGCGCGATACAACCCTGTTGACTCCCTCGGACAACTGGACTTCGAGGTGTGGCGAGACAATCTCGCCAAGGGATCGCTCGCCCTCGTCACCCTGATGTGGGCGAACAACGAGACCGGCGTGATCACCCCGCTCGCCGAAGCCGCGGCACTCACCGCCGAACACGATGTCTATTTTCACACCGATGCCGTGCAGGCCGTGGGGAAGATTCCCGTGCAGACCGGGGACCTCCCGTTTCTGCACACGCTTTCCATCTCCGCCCACAAGCTGCACGGACCCAAGGGGATCGGGGCTCTCTGGCTGAACCGCCATGCGCGATTTCTCCCCCAGGCACTGGGTGGGGGACAAGAAAACGAGCGACGTTCCGGTACGGAAAACGTTCCCGCCATCGTCGGTTTTGGCGTGGCTGCGGAGCTGGCGTCCCACTTCCTCGATTCTCGAGCGGAGATTGCGGCGCGCCGCGATCGTTTCGAACGCGGCGTCATCGGGGTTTTGCCTGGGGTGGAGATCAACGGAGACCCTAACAAACGCTTACCCAACACCAGTAATCTCTTTTTCCCCGGCGTCGACGGCGAGGGATTGCTCATTCTGCTCGATGAAGCGGGCATCTGTTGTTCGCCGGGGTCGGCCTGCAGCACCGGGCAGGTGAAGCCGAGTCGCGTTGTCCTGGCGATGGGACACCCCAGGTCGCGAGCCCGAAGCAGCGTGCGATTTTCCCTATCCCGCCTCAGCACGGACGCGGAGATCGATGCGGCGATTGCGGCGGTGGTGAATGCCGTGGGAAAACTGCGTGTCGTCCTCCCGGGAGGGACGCGCTGAGGGAGTCCGGGACACGCTCAGTAACTGCGCCGCATGTGGCTGGGGAGGATGTGGAGTTCCTCCCTGTATTTTGCCACGGTGCGGCGGGCGATCTTGATGCCCCGTTTCTCGAGTTCCTCGACGAGGCGCTGATCGCTGAGAGGCTTTTTGGGATCTTCGGCACCGATCATCCCGGCGAGGCTTTGTTTGACACTCGTGTTGCTGAGGGTCTCTCCATCCTCGGTCTCGTATCCGGTCGTGAAGAAATATTTCATCTCGTAAACCCCGTGGGGAGTCGCGAGGTACTTCCCCGACACGGCCCGGCTCACTGTGGTCTCATGCACGCCGACTGTTTCCGCGATCTGGGCCATGTTCATCGGTTTCAGACGCGAGGGACCGTATTCGAGAAAGTCTCCTTGTCGTGCGGCGATCTGCTCCGCGATGGCCTGTATCGTCTGCTGGCGCTGGTGGATGCTCCGGATGAGGAACTTGCCCGCACGGATCTTCTCGCGGAGATAGGCCCTCGCCTCACGGCCGTCTCCCGAGGCCATGAGGTCCTTGTATGCATTGCTGATGCGCAGCCGAGGGATCTGTTCGTTGTTCATCGTCACGACCCATTCGCCGCCGATGCGTTCGACGGTGGCGTCGGGGGTGACGTAGGTGTTGGTGTCCTCGCCGAAACGGCTTCCGGGTCGGGGATCGAGTCTCGCAATGAACTCGGCCGCCCGCGTGATTTGCTCGGGCGTGACACTGAGCTTCTTCGCGATTTGCGGATAGCGCTTCCGGGCGAGATCATCGAGATGGTGATCGATGATGCGATGCTCGAGACTGTGCTGCTTTCCGAGTCGCTCGAGCTGGATGAGGAGACATTCCCGCAGGTCGGTCGCGCCGACTCCAACGGGATCGAAGGTCTGCACGAGCGCCTTTGCTGCCTCAAGTTCGGACATGGGAATGCCGAGGTCGAAACAGAGATCCTCGAGATTGACCTGGAGAAACCCGCTTTCATCGATATTGCCGATGAGCATGGTGGCGATCTCTCGGATTCGTTGCGGGGCCTCCGCGAAGCCCAGCTGGTTGAGGAGATGGTCCTGCAGCGTGACGACTTCGACGATCGAATCCATCACAAACTGATGTTTTTCCTCCGCATCGTCGCGCTTCGGGGAGGAAAGGCGGGATTGGGCCATGTATTCGCGCCATTCTTCGTCGAGTCGGGAAAGCTCCGCGAATTCGCGGTCGAAATCCTCTTCTTCGCCCATCCCCGTCTCCTCCAAAGAGATGTCGGTCGATTCCTCCTCGAGGGTCGGATTCTGGACCAACTCCTGCTGGATGAGCTGGCGCAGTTCCAGTGTCGGAGCGTGCAACAGCTGCAGACTTTGCTGCATCTGGGGGGCAATCGTCTGCTGTTGCAGCAGCGATTGGGATTGATCGAACCTCTGCTCGGACATCACGGGGGATTTCTCTGCCGGAAATGCCCTCAGCCTAGCATGATTCGAACCAAGTCGTTACCAAATTGATCAAACCTGTTCAAAAAAGCCGTGATCATTACAAGAATCTCAACTATTACGAAATTTGTCGATCCATTAACAATCAAAGAGGCTTGCATATTATAATTTTTATAATATGCTGCGTTATTTAACAATCGAAGGAGTGAAGAGGGCGCTTCCATGGAGTCGGGGACTATCCGGCTTGTTGTTCCTTGTCCTGCCGCTGGTGGCGGTGGCCCAGGAACCGCGGATCCGCGCGGCTCCGACTGGGCAAAAGCCATCGGAATACTGGGTCGAACTCGAAGAAGTGCCGAGCGCATGGGCCAGGCCCGTGGGAGGAAAACCGGTCGCGCCCCGAGCGGTCGAGGAGGCGCGAATGTCACCTGCGAAGACCCCGGCGTGGCAGACGCGATACACGCTGGGGCCCGGCGATACGCTGAATTTTTCCGTCTATGACCGCGCCGACCTCGCCCGC
Organism: uncultured Verrucomicrobiae bacterium; assembly: GCA_937898895.1. GTDB lineage: Bacteria > Verrucomicrobiota > Verrucomicrobiia > Verrucomicrobiales > DEV007 > Arctic95D-9. The sequence continues at coordinate 4,656 of CALDKL010000278.1, forward strand.
GAGAATGTGCAGATCGCGCCCGACGGCACCGTCAGTTATCTCCAGGCCGTCGCAATTCGTGCCCAGGGTCTGACTCTCGACCAACTCCGGGTGCGGCTCGAAGAAGAGCTTTCGAAATACCAAAAGAATGTGAAGGTCATCATCACGCCTTCGGCAGTGGCGAGCAAATCCTTCGCCATCATCGGGCGCGTGAAAAAGCCCGGCAGCTACACCCTTGATCGGCCCACCTCGGTGCTCGAGGCGATCGCGCTGGCCGAGGGCATTCAGGTCGGCACCGTGCGCAGCTCCGCCTTTGAGCTGGCCGACTTCGAGCGGTCGTTTGTCGCGAGGAAAGGCCGGAAACTCAGCGTCGATCTCGCGCGTCTCTACTACGAGGGCGACTTCAGCCAGAATGCCTTCCTCGAGCCCGACGACTACATCTACATGGCCTCGAGCCTCGAGAACGAGATCTACGTGCTGGGAGAAGTGCGCGAGCCAGGACGACGCAAGATGCCGGTGAAACTCACCCTCGCGCGCGCCATTGCCGAAGCGGGCGGATTCACCGACGTGGCCTATCAGGCCAAAGTGCTCCTCATTCGCGGCAGCATCCACCAGCCCGTCACGCAGGTGGTGAATGTGAAGGACATCCTCCAGGGGCGGATCGCCGATGTAACCCTCGAGAATCGAGATATCCTCTTTGTGAGCAAACGTCCCTTTGAGCTGGCCGAGCGCGTTCTCGACACGGCCGTGATCACCTTCATGCAGACGGTTACGGCCGAGGCGATGAATCAGGAATACAACCCCATTCTCGGAGGCGGAGGTGCCGTCAACGAATAGCACTGCAACGGTACCCGTGAATCCGTCCATGAGTCTCCGCCTTCTCCGCCGTGCTGCCAGTGCTCTCCTCGTGAGCGCCGCCGCCTCGCTCGTTTCCTGCATTCACTGGAAACCGGCGGATCGCGAATTTCGCACCAATCCCGAGTTCGCCTACGATGCGACCTTCGGCGACACCACCTCGGGGATCACTGCCGAGGAGGCTCTGAAACGCATTCCGAAGGATCCGAAGTTCGATCCGGTAAAGATCAACCGCGCCCTCGACCGTTCCCTCCTCCAGGCTCCTGCGGGAGCCTATCGCGTCGGGCCGGGGGATGAACTCGAGATCGAAGTGGCCGAGCTGAAGGAGACGCTCGCGCGGACCAAGGTCATGCCCGACGGCATGCTCTACTACGATGTTGCTCGCGGGATCGACGTGCAGGGAAAGACCATCGGTGAAATCTCCACACTCCTCTCGAGGGCTCTCGAAAACGACTACGTCAATCCCATCGTCACGGTGAATGTGGCCAAGGCCGATAGTCAGAGGTTCTGGATGCTCGGGCAGGTGCAGAAGCCGGGAGCCTATCCGATCACCAAACCGACCACGCTCATCGCGGCCCTGTCCTCGGGCGGAGGGCTCCTCAACAACGCAGAGAGCGGCGAGGTGAACAATCCTGAAGCCGCCGACCTCGAGCGCGCCATCCTCATCCGCAACGGAGGTCTCATCCCCGTCGATTTCGAGCGTCTCGTCCGGGAGGGCGACATGTCGCAGAATGTCTATGTGCGGGGTGGCGACTATATTTTCATTCCTTCGCTCACGCCTCGGTCCTTCTATGTCCTCGGTCACGTCAACAAGCCGGGACCGGTCTTTTTCGAGCGTGGGGCCACGCTCGTTTCCGCCGTCGCCGCAGCAGGCGGCCCCCAGGCGGACGCCATTGTGA
>CALDKL010000279.1 GCA_937898895.1 uncultured Verrucomicrobiae bacterium
AAGACACCCGCAAGAAGATGACAGTATCTTCATTTTTCGAGAGTCAGGACGGCAGAACGACGTCGAGAGCAACCGTCACCTGGGTCCGGCCATCCGGCAGCACCTCGTAGCCGATCGTTCCCCCGTGATCTTCTACGATGGATTTCGCGATGCTGAGACCGAGTCCGCTGCCCTCAATGGCACCGCCGTGTGCGGGATCTCCCCGAAAGAAACGCTCGAAGACCCGTGCCTCAAGGTCCGGAGCCAGAGCGGACCCGGTGTTGCGAATGGCGAACACGGCCTCATCGCCCTGTCTTTGTAGAGTCATCTCGATGCCGCCACCGTGCACGTTGTATTTCACGGCGTTGTCCGCGAGGTTCAGCAGGACTTGGCGCAACCGCATCCGGTCACCGGACACAAAAACAGGCTGGCATTCGGTAAGCGTGACGGTGATGTCCGCCCCCGCAGCGAGGATGGTCGCTTCCTCCACGAGGTCGCGCACCAGATCATGAAGGGCCACCGATTCGCGGGTCAAGGGCATGAGCCCCGCATCCGCCCGCGCAAGAAAAGAGAGTTGACCGACTATGGCGGAGAGCCGCTGGACTTCCTCCAGCAAGGCAGCGGCCCCGTCACGCTCGGAATCCGTTGCGTCGCCCCGTAGGATCGTTTGTTCCAGCGTTCCGTGCATGATGGTGAGCGGCGTTTTTAGCTCATGGGATGCGTTCAGGGTGAACTCTCGCGCTTGCGTGAAGGAGAGTCCAAGCCGCTCCTTCATACGATTGAAAACGGTGGTCATCCGGTCCAGTTCGTCGCCATTGCCGCTACGCGGCACCGGATCGGAGAGATTCGAGACATCCGTCTTTTCCAGCGCTTCGGTCAGTTCCTCGATCGGACGCAAGGCGCGACGCATGAGCAGGCCGCCGCCGACAATCCCCAGGAGAATGGCCGGTAGCCCGCCGTAGAGGATGATCTCGAACGTTTCCTCGAGCGGGTTGTGTTTCAATGCCGCCTCGGCCCCACCTTGCAGGGCCTCGTTGCGCTGCTCGTTGAATTCAAACCAGCTCCAGAATCCGACGATCACCAGGGAAAGACTGAGAGTGACAGAGTAGTAAAGCAGGATACGGCGGCGCAGAGTCATGGCTGAATACGAAGGGCGTAGCCGAGGCCACGAACGGTTTGGATGAGGGAGGGGGAAGCTTCCCGGTCGATCTTATCGCGAAGTCGGCGGATGTAGACCTCGACGAGATTGGATCCCGGATCGAAGTCGTATTCCCACACCGCACTGATGATGTCCCTGCGGCTGACCACGTCGCCTTCCGCACGGAAGAGGCATTCAAGGAGCAGGCTCTCCCGAGTGGAAAGCTCGATCCGCTTGCCGCCTCGCCGCGTCTCCCTCGTTGCCTGATCGAAAGTCAGGTCGCCGATCGAATGCACCATGGCCTTTTGCTGGCTGTTCCTCCGGAACAGGGAACGCACCCGAGCCATCAGCTCGGACATCGCAAAAGGTTTCGGCAAGTAGTCGTCTGCCCCCGCATCCAGCCCCTCGACGCGCTGCTCCACCTCGCCCCTGGCGGAGAGCATGATGACGGGCGTGGCGTGACCCCTCACGCGCAGCTCGCGAACCAGCCCGAGCCCGTCCAGCCCCGGCAGCATGATGTCCACGAGCAACAGATCGAAGCCGCCCTGAAGGGCTTCCTCGAGTCCTCTGATCCCGTCCGCCACCCACGCCACCTCGAACCCCTCCTGTCTCAGCGCGGTGCCGAGCAGGGCGGCGGTCTTCGGCTCATCTTCGACGATCAGGAGGCGCATCCGGGATTCAGTTCATCTGCGGACAGGATCGGGACAAATGAAAGAGTTGTCATTAACTTCCGGCGGATCTTCCCGACGGCCCGGCTCAACCTGAAGAATGCCCGTATCGATCAACGGCTTCCGCGCCTGGAGCGACTCCCGGAATGGCGAATGGGGCACTTCCTGGACTGATTCAGGAATGCGTATGGCCAACTGAAACGTTGACCCTGATCGTCGTGCTCTCTTATAATAGGCGGGCGACTTAGTCCTCAAACTTGCGAGGGAGAGTGCGATTCCGGGGGTTCCCCGCGAATATCAGCCTAGGCTCTCCTGCCAGGAAGTATCCAATTCCCT
>CALDKL010000280.1 GCA_937898895.1 uncultured Verrucomicrobiae bacterium
AACGACGAGGCCGATGCGATCAGCCAACTCCGCAAGAGCGGTCTCTACCCGACCCAGGTGGTTCCCGCCGGAAAGGGCGGTGTCTCCAGTGCCGCGAAAAAGCGGGCCAAAAAGGCCCAGGGCAAGGGAACCAAAGTCGGCGGACGGGTCAAGAGCAAGGTGCTCATGATCTTTACCCGTCAGCTCGCCACGCTCGTCGATGCGGGTCTGCCTCTCCTCCGCGGTCTCTCCGTGCTCGGCAAACAGGAGAAGAACCGGGTCATGGCTGGCACGATCAACCACCTCGCCGACGCCGTTGCGGGCGGCTCGACCTTCTCGGAGAGCCTCGGTCAGCATCCGAAGATTTTCGATAAACTCTACATCAACATGGTCAAGGCCGGCGAACTCGGCGGGGTCCTCGAGCTGGTCCTCATCCGGCTCGCTGAGTATCAGGAAAAAGCCCAGAAGCTGAAGAACCGCATCGTCTCGGCGATGGTCTACCCCATCATCGTCATCGTCATCGCCGTCGCCATCCTGGTCTTCCTCATGGCGGTGATTGTGCCCCGCTTCGAGAAGATTTTCCAGGAGATGCTCGGCGACAAGCCACTCCCCGCGATCACCCAGGTCGTCATCGGCATCAGCCGCTGGGTGCAGAGCCAGTGGCTCATCGTGCTGATCATCGGTGCCGTTCTCTATGCGAGCTGGAAGGCCTTCAGCATGACCAAAAACGGTCGAGTCATGATTGACCGGATGAAGCTGCGGATGCCCGTCTTCGGCCCGGTGCAGCTCAAGAGTTCGATCTCGCGTTTCACCCGCACTCTCGGCACTCTCGTGACCAGCGGCGTGCCTATTCTCCAGGCTCTCAACATCACCCGGGACACCTCGGGGAATGTCGTCGTCGCCAATGCCATCGACAAAGTGCACGAGGCGGTGCGCGAGGGTGAATCCGTCGTCGCCCCGCTCGAGGCGAGCAAGATCTTCCCCCCCATGGTGATCTCCATGGTCGACGTCGGCGAGGAAACCGGCCAGCTCCCGGATATGCTCCTGAAAATCGCGGATGTCTACGACGATGAAGTGGACAACGCCGTCGATGCGATGACTTCGATGATCGAACCGATCATGATCGTTTTCCTCGCGCTCATCGTCGGCACCATCGTCATCGCGCTGTTCATGCCGATGATCTCCATCATCACGGAAATGAACAACCAGGCCGGCTGACGGCCGCAGGTGCAAGACCGGATGGCGAGGCGTCCTGGGTTCGACCGGGACGCCAGCGATGCACAAAAATCATTTACAATGTATTGACATACATCGGTGCGTCCCGATAGACTTCGAGCATGAAACACAAAACTCCCTTCCGCTCCCGGCGTGGCTTCAGCATGGTGGAACTGATGGTCGTGATTGGGATCATCGTGATCCTGGCCGGGATCCTCATCGGCTCCCTTCCTGGGATTCAGGCGGCGATCAACCGCAACGAGATCAAGGCCTTTCTCGCCGAACTGGAGGACGGACTTTCGAAATACCAACTCGACAACGGGATCTACCCCCTCAACGAACCTTCTGGAGCGGGACTGGACGACAAAGCCGGGGTGCAAGGTGCCGGAGTGCTCTACAAACACCTTTCGGGCGATTTCGATCTCAACGGAGAGGTCGATTTCGAGAAGAACGAAAAAATCTACGTTCAGAAACTTGATTACCATTCCAATCGCGAAGCGCGCAAGCCCCGGTCCACCAACGCGGGAGGAGAGTACCTGGTAATCGACGCCTTTGGCGACCCGGTCCGTTATTTGGCCCAGCCGCCCAATCTTCCCCGCGGCAAGGAGAGATTGACGCGATCTCCTTCGTACGACATCTGGTCCATCGCCGGAGCCGATCCCAACGAGGCGGATCTCGAAAACAAGATTATCGCGAACTGGCAGGGACTCTGAGGGCCACCCCTCGGCGCCCCCCCTTCCTGAATTTTACGGCTCCGTCAGCAACCAGGGATCGAGGCTGAGATCACTGCTGTCGAGACTGGTGTTGTGCCCTTCCAGAGCGATCACGTTGCGACCGTGACGGAAGACCTCTGCAAATTCACCCAAGGGGAAAAACTCGGATGAGCCTGCGCTGTGGCTGTCAACATCGGTCTCGCCATCGTCCTCCCGCGTGACGTTTTGGGTGAAAAGCTGCCTGCCGTTCACATAGAGGACAAATCCGTCGTCGTAATCGATGGCGAGCCCGATTTTCGAAAGATCAGTGCCCTCGGGAATGGTGAACTCGCGGCGGATGTAGATCGTGGTATAGCGATTCTCCATGTCGGAGATGACCGTGCGGTCGTCATCGTCGTCAAAGCCGAAGCCTGATTCACCGCGTTTCCAGGGTTCTTCCTCCCCGGCAGGATCCAATCCGACATCGGTCCAGGCCGTCGTTTCCGGTTCGGCCCCGCCCGCGAGATAGTCCCACTCGGCATGGCGGGGGAGCAGAGGACTCGCCGCTTCCGGAATCGGCCGAGGGATACGGGTCGTGACGGGAGGACCACCGGGCGAACCTTCCACCCCCTCTCCGGTGCGCTGGGGGGTCGTCTCGTCAGGCTGCCAGGGGTTCGCGACGGGGGCATGGCGAACTTGCCCGCCTTTCACGATGACGAAGTGATCGCGTTCGGCTCCCCGCAGATCGAGCATGTAGGCGGTGAGGGTGTCCCCGTCGATCTCGACGACGGTGGAACCGTGGTCCATGACGATGCTGCGCATGAGCGGATGGATCCCGATGTTTTTCCGTCCGAGGGCACCTCCGTGGCCTGTGGTGATCGAGACGGTGCCGTTGGCGGGAACAAGTCCGGATCCTTTCCGGTAGGGCTTTCCTCCGTTTCGCGGATCGCCGGTGCCGTCATCAAAGATGACACCCGACGCAGTCGTGGGGGTGGCGTAGGCACCGTGAATCAGCATGGAGCGCTCGTAGATGTGCGAGTGACCCGCAAGGACGAGATCGACCCCGTGTCGTTCGAGGATGGGCATGATGTGTTCTCGCATCTCGACGAGGGGCTTTTCCGTGTCGCTGTTGTGAGTGCCCTTGCTGTAGGGAGGGTGATGCCAGAAGGCAATGAGCCAGCGGGTCTGGCCCAGTGCCTCGGTCTGCTTCAGATCCGCTTCGAGCCAGCGAGCCATCGCCCCCTCGGGAGATCGATCCAGGTCGTGCGAGTTGAGAGCGATGAAATGGATGTCGCCGTGATCGAAGGAGTAGAAAGACTCCGAGCCCGAGGCCAGGCCACCCGCCTCGCCCCTGACGGGACAGACATAGGCATCGAAAAAGGGGCCGACACCGCGTTTTCCGTCCGAGTTGGATCCTTCGTGATTGCCCATTGCAGCCCAGCAGACGAGGTGGGAAAGGGTCGTTTCGTACGGGAGGAAGAAGTTTTTCTGAAACTGTTCGTCGGTGCCCTTGCTGTAGGCCATGTCGCCGACATGAAGATAGAGATCGATCGGCTTTCCGGTGGATGCGGTGTGTCGGATCATGGCTTCGTGGACGAGTGCCTGATGAAGGGCGCCGGTGCCCGAATCGCCCACCACCCAGATGCGTGTCGGCTTGGCCGTACCTGGTTTCGGTGAAGTGCGAAAGGTCAGAGTGAGATCGTCGGGCAGCTCGAGCCGGGCGTCTCCATCGTAAATCGCATAGGAGTAGAGAGTATCGGGCGCGAGACCGGAGAGGGTTGCCTCGTACTGCACGGTGCCCTCCGGCGCGGCGGAGAGAGGCGCCTCGGAGCTTTCGCTGGTGCGACTACGAATCGAGCCTCCCCGGCATACCAGCTCGGCCCCGTCCGGGAGCGTACCGAATCGGACCTGGGGATCGGAGATCGGGGCACTGCCGCGCCACACGATGGTGATGCTTTCGGGAGTCGCCTGTTGCAGGTAAGGGCCTCGGGAAACGACGGGCGCACTCTCGGCGACCATTGGCCGGAACAGAAGGGGGACGAAGGCAAGAACGGAAAGGGGGAATCTCATCGCGAAGCAGCCGATCACGGCTCCCGATGGTATCTGCAACGGAAAGGGGCGGTCAATTGCGAAATCGGCAGTCCACGCGAAGTGCGCGAAGCACACGAAGCACCCGCATCATCCCTTCACGAGAAAACGGAAGGCGGCGGCTCCCGTAAGGAGGAAAACGATCGCGATGGAAAGTCCGAGAAAGATGGCCATGGCGAAAAGAAGTAACACAAAATCGGATTTTGCCAAATCAGAAGCACTCTCAAACAGCGATTCGCAACCCATCCGGTGGATCAGGTCGCCGCAGCCGCCTCCGCGACCTTGCCGCCGCGCCGCGTCGGCCGGTCCGCCCGATCTTTGAACCAAAGGACAACGCCCATGACCATGAAGACACCAAGGACCGCCCAGGAGAGGAAGAGCGCCCGCCAGACCCCTTCAGTGAATCCATAGCTGTGGAGCCCGACGCCGAGATTGTTCACTCCCCACCAACTGAAGGTCGTGACGATGGCGAGGACGAGGCTGTTGATGTGAATCCCGATCTCGCGGATCCATCCGGCCATGCGCCCGTGGAGGATCACGAGTGTCCAGAGACAGATCATGAGGGCACCGTTTTCCTTGGGATCCCAGCCCCAGAAGCGGCCCCAACTGTAGTTCGCCCATATCCCCCCGAGCACCGTGCCCACGAGGGAGAAAAACAGGCAGAAGCAGATGACTCCGTAATTCATTCGGGTGAGGATGCGGTTGAACTCGGGAGTATCGCGTTTCGACAGCATCGCGACAAAGCGGGTCACCAGATAAATGACACCGAGAAGTGCGGCGACCATGCCCGCCGCATATCCGATGTTGATGACCGTGACATGGGTGGCGAGCCAGAAATTCGTATTCAACACGGCCTGCAGTTGTTCGATCGTGTCGCTCGCCTCCTTCGCCTCGTACTTCATCGAGAGGAACATGCCAAGGACACCCGAGACGACGGCGACGAGGGCTCCGATGCCGATGCGGGTGAAGAGTTCGATCAGCAGCCCGAGGAGCACGGCCGTGCCGGTGATGAAGAGCGTCGTGTCGTAGAGGTTTGTGATCGGCGGCCGTTCCCGGATGATGCAGCGAAGGGTGATGCCGTATGCGTCGAGGACCAGCCCCAAACAGGCCGCCAGACAGGAGAGCAGCAGCAGGAAGCGCCCTGCCCTGCTGCCCGGAGCGAGCCAACTGAAAGCGAGGAAGAGAAACGCGAGAACGAAGGAATAGAGCGAATTCATAAACCACTTCCCGCGATAGAGACTGATCTCGGTTTGCGAGTGGGTGCCCTCACCACGGGCTTCGGCGATCTTGTGCTGGGCATCGGAGTAGGTCTTGAGAGCGGCGAGGAAGGTCGCTTCTCCCTCGCCCTGGGCGTTGACGAGTCCCCGGATTTCGGCGAGCTGGTCGCGCACACTGGGGCGCTGCGCTTTGGATTCCAGCCCGGCGATGAGCAGGTCGCCGACGGAGGACCACACCTCGTCGGCAGAATCCTGCGGCGGGAAGAGATTGAGCCCTCGCCCGGAGCTGGCGTGGAAGAAAAAGAGGCGCAGCGCAGCGGAGAACATCCGTTCATCCTCGGTCCCGCCCGGCTGGGTGCGGATCGCCTGAATGAGATGGTCGAGGGTCATCTCCGGCATCTTGTCGAGCATCTCGACGATATCGAGGCGTTTGGAAAGCTCGACGAGCTCGGGAGGGAGGATGTTGCCGTTGACGAGGAGACCGTTCTTTCGAGCGAAGCCGAACTGGCCCACCAGATACTCGAAGGAACTGATGTTCTGTCCCAATTCGAGGATCGTGCCTTCAATGGGATCGAGGGCGTATTGCGGATTCTTTTCACTGTCCTCGTACTGCTTCTTTTTCTCGGCATACTGGGCACTGAGTTCGGCGAGCTTGGAGCGACCCGGGAGAAGCTCGTTGTAGGAATAGCGGTCGCGTTTCTCCTTCGGCGAGACCCCGATCTGCACGACTGTCTCGGAGTTGTTGACGATAAAAACGGGGAGGTCTTTCGCGACCTCGCCCCGGAAGAGCACATCGAGCATCCACGCCGCATAGTGGAGGCGGTGGTTCACCCCGTCCTGGGTGCGGAAGGAGACACTCGACTTGCCGAGGAACTGGAGCAGAGTGAAACGCGCCACGGTATAGAGTGGCTTCACCCGGCCATCCTGCTGCACGAGGAGATTTTCGAAGGCATGCACCGTGTCGTCCTGCCAGGGGACGTAGGTCTGCAGGGCACTCTGCGGGGCATCGCGTGCGACGAGCGAGAAAGGGAGAGAGGAAAGGAACAGGAGGGCGAGGAGAGAGGGGATCTTCATGAGGTGGCCTGAGGGGTTCCGGAGCGTTTGAAGGAGCGTGTGACGAAAGCGAGAAGCATGATCAGAAAATGCAGCGCGAGTCCTACGCCGGTGACGACGAGCGACCAGAGCGGCCACTGATCGGCGGGATTGTTGGCCACGGCGAACTGGGAGAACATCTCGTCGCCGGGCTGCGATCCCGATGGCCCAAAGGATTCCTGGAAAAAGGTGTAACCGCCGTGGCGCATCGGCTCGTTCATTTTGATCTCGAGTGCCTTGTCGGGAAATCCGTTTTCGATCCGGGTGACCCGGCTCTCGTAGTTCCGTGCGGTCATGACGCCGGGGTGACGCTCGAAGATGAATTGATCGAGCTTCACGGAGAAGGGCACCGTCCAGGACTGTTTCATGAGGAGGGCACCGTAGCGCTGGTCTCCGATGGTGAAGGAGAACGGCATGGGTTTTTCCCGCGGATCGAACTTGTAGGAGCCAGCCCAGAGCAGAGCCTCGACGGGGCTACCGCCGTCGCGCGGGCGGAATTCGACGAGACAACCCGGCAGATTCTGTTCGGCCTCCTTCGAAGGGGGCTGCGGTGAGAGCTTGAATCCGTCGATCTCCTTGCCATCCACTCCGGCAGCCATCGGGGCCGAGGTCGGTATGGGAGTCGCGTTCTTCCAA
>CALDKL010000281.1 GCA_937898895.1 uncultured Verrucomicrobiae bacterium
TCGGGACTCGTCGCGAGCGCGGCAAAGATGGCGTCGTTTCCCTGTGTGCTCGCCTCCGTCTCGTCGGGGCGCACGAGGGTATGGCCCTCTGCATCGACCATGGCGAAGAGATGTCGCGGAGACTCGGGTGCGTATAGGGTCATGAGGATGCGGAGGAAGACGGGAGTTCCCGGTGAATCGCGACCGGGCAAGGTGACGGGAGCGACCGCCCAGATCACGGGTTCGAAGCGGGTGAAGGGATCGCCGGGGATGTCGTTTCGCGTCAGTTTCACCCTTTGAATGGGCGAAAAGTGCATTCCCGGACCGGCGGAGGCATCCTTGCCCGGAAACCAGAGATCCGATTCCCCGATGGTGGCTTTTTCATGGAGGATGGTGGGGCCTTGGTCCTGCGTCGGGAGCGAGACGAGATCGATGCGGAGGTGATGGGTCCAGTTTCGTCGACAGAGGGTGCGGGCGAGGTCACCCAGCTCTTCGGGAGGCGCACCAGCACCCAGCCTGGCCTGGAAGTCGGGGCTCGTGGCGAGTCTCACGAGGTCATCACGCAGTCCGTCGATTTGGTCGATGATGACCCAGCCGCGGAGGGAAGCTTCGTCCCCAAGGTCGACGAGTTCGTGCTCTCGCAGCACGTCGGCGGCGCGGTCGGTGAGCACCTTGGCGACCAGCAAGGCTGATGCGACCGTCGCCAGGATCACGAGCAGGGCGACTCTTCCCTGAATTCCGAAAGACATGAACGTACAGCTGATTCGACGGATGCATTCTTCCATCGATTCAGAAAACAAAAAAGAGAAACCTTCGTTTCCGACGGGCCCCGTCGATGGGTCAGGCCCCCCGATGTCTCCGGAAACGCTTTCGCAGCTCCGAGAGGGAGTAGACTCGCAGGACCACGACGAAGGTGAGATAGACGATCAACCCGATCGATACGAGCAGGCCAATCACCGCGACTCGCTTCGTGAAACGCCCCTCGGACATGATCCAATCCTGTCCGACGCGGGCGAGGAGCCAGACGACACCCCCCATGACGAGCGCCGCGAGGAGAAGACGGAGGGTGCGACCGGTGAACCCCCGCGAGAGGCCCATGAATCCCGCTCCGCGCAGACCGAACCAGAGAAGGAGGACGTTGACCCAGCCTGCGATAGAGGTGGCCGCAGCACATCCGACAGGCCCCAGCCAGCGGAAGAGGGGATAGACGAGGACCATATTGGTCACTGCGGAGATGATGGTAAAGATCATCGGAGTCTTGGTGTCCTCGCGAGCAAAGTAGCCGGGTTGCAGTACTTTTGCGAGGATGTAGGCGGGCGTTCCGGTCGCAAAGGCGGCGAGGATCCAGCCCGCTTCGATGGCCGCCTCTCCCTGGAACTTTCCGCCCTCAAAGATGGCGTACATGATTTCACGGGGGATTACGAGTAGGGTCACTGTTGCAGGGAGGCAGAGAAAGAGCGAGAGTTCCAGTCCCTGACTGAGGCTGCGTTTCGCGGCGGCCTCGTCTCCGCCGCGCAATGCCCGGGTGATCTCGGGAAGGAGGACGACGGCGGCGGCCATGCCGATGAGACCGAGCGGCAGCTGATTGATGCGGTCGGCGAGATTGATGCCGATCTTGCCTCCGATCTGGAGGGAGGCAACGGCACCACCGACGAGGAGATTGACCTGCTGCACCCCGGCGCTGACGAGTCCCGGACCCATGAGGACGGAGAGCCGCCTCATGTCCGCGTCGAAATGGGGATAGATCGGTCGGAGATCGACGCCATGACGGAAACACGATACTGCGACGATGGCGAGCTGCACTACCCCGGCAACGAGAACCGACCACGAGAGCACGGAGAGCGGATCGTTGGTCCGGGGCACCACCACGATCAGGGCAACGAGGAAGACGAGGTTCAGCGCGACATAGGAAATGGCGGGCGCGGCGAAGATTTTCCGGCTGTTGAGGATGCCGCTGAATCCGGCAACGAGACAGATGAAGACGAGATATCCGATCGTGATTCGCGAAGCCTTCACGGCGAGGGAAAAACGCTCGTCTTCGGTAAAACCGATGTTCGTGAGACGCACGATCGGCTCCATGAAAAGGAACGAAAGCACGAAGCACGTCATGAGAATGACAAACATCGTCGAGAGAGTGCGCCGGGCGAAGATGTCGGCTGCCGCGCCTCCCTGTTCCTCGAGCCGTCGGCTGTACATCGGAACGAAGGCCGAGTTGAAGGCACCTTCGCCGAAGACGCGGCGAAAGAGGTTGGGCAGCTGGAAGGCGGCGACCCAGACGTCGGCCAGGGCACCGCTGCCGAGGTGGACGGCGATGAGTTTGTCTCGGGCAAAACCAACAATTCGGCTGAGGAGCGTGAGGGTGCCGACGGTGAAGAAGGAGCGAAACATGAGGGAGAGGGGATTGATTCAGGCAAGCGCAGACGGGAGGAAGGCAAACGGATTCTGTGCGACGAGCCGATTGCGCTACTTTGGGGGTTCTGCTGCGGATGCACGATTCTGAAAGAACACCGCAGGTGGCACGAGATCGTTCGCTCCGTCCTCGAACTTCGTTCCGACTTCCTGCAGAGTAGGCATTTCGGTGAGAATTTCGAGTCCCTTTGTGATTTTGTCAGGATCAAAGACAAGGCGGGTGAGGGGCACCCCCCGCAGCGGGGAGAGGTCGGTGACGGCGGTTTCTCCGATGTGAAGCCGCTGAAGGGAGGTGCCATGGAGAGGGGACAAGTCGGTGACGCGGGTGCGATGCAGGGTGAGACTGACGAGCGGGCATTTTGCGAGCGGGGAAATGTCGCTCACCGGTGCGTCCGTGAGCCAGAGCATCTGCAGAGGCATTCCGGCGAGAGGGGATAGGTCGGCAACCTTCGTCGACACCAGGTTCATCTCGACGATTCCGAGTCCCTTCAGCGGGGTCAGATCGGTGGCTGCCGTACCGCTGAGATACAGTTTTCGCAGCGATGTCATGCCGGAGAGGGGGCCCAGGTCTTTCACGGCGGAGTTCTCGAGATACAATTCGACGAGAGGCATTCCCCGGATGGCGTCGATTTCGGGCACGGGACAACTCTGGAGATAGAGCGCGAGGAGCGCCATGCCCCGGAAGGGAGAAATGTCGGTGACCCCGCAGTTGTCGAGTGCGATCGCCTGGACCTGACCATTCTCGATCTGAAACTGGCCGTTCCCCGTATAGCCGGGATTGGCGGAGCGGATGACTTCGTGCAGCTTCACCTCGCTCCAGAATTGCGGAGCGGGAGGAGCCGGCGCGGGTTCGGGAGCCTCGGGGGCTGCCGGGGTCGGTTTTCCGGTGGCTTCGGACGCGGGAGGGGTGGAATCTCCGCAGGCGGAGAAAAAGAGGCAGCCGACCATCGCGGTCGCAGGGATCCATCGGGAAATCATGCCCGAGTGTCCGCGATTCCCGCAGTCCTTCAAGGGCGGTTTTTGGGTGGACGTCGACCTCCGAACCGTCTCGCCATCGCCGTTCCGGAGAACCCGGGCTTGCCAGGGGAGAACCCCTCGGCGACAATCTCGGCTTCTCCTTTCTGGCTTTGCCGTAGGAGCCCCACCCCGATGAACCTCTCCACCCGTTTCACACGGACACTCTTCACGGCTCTTTGTCTTTGCGGAGGGCTCCAGGCACCCTACCTCCGATCCGAGGAGGCTCTGCCGGGGGCCGCCACAGCGCGAGACGGGAGATCGATTGTCTACCTGGATGCCGGCGACGGGCGGGCCATCAACGCAGCCATCGCTTCGTTGCCCAAGGGAGGGGGGATCGTGGTCCTTGGGCCCACCCTCTTTCCGGTGAGCGAGGCCATCGTCATGGATCGCGACGGAGTCGAACTTCGCGGCATGGGACGGGAGACGACCCTGCGCCTCACTGACGGGGCGAACAGCTCCGTGATTGTCATTGGCGGCACTGCCACGCCCGTGCCCCGGATCGTCCGCCATATCACTGTCGGCCATCTTGTCATCGATGGAAACCGAGGTGCCCAATCCTTCGAATGTTGTGGAGGGCCTTGCGACACCGGAGGTCTGACCTATATCCGCAACAACGGGATCACCGTGCGCGGGGCTGAGGATGTGCGTCTTTCCAATCTCGCTACCCACAATTGCCGTTCCGGAGGGGTCGTCCTCGAGAAATATTGTCGTCGTGTGCACATCGTAGACCTCGAGTCCTACAACAACGAATTCGATGGCCTGGCCTGCTACGAGACCGAAGACAGTGTCTTCGACCAACTCCAACTTCACCACAATCGCAGTGCGGGGCTTTCGATCGACTGGAAGTTCAATCGCAACCTTGTTCTCGATTCCACGTTCACCCGCAATGGCAGCCAGGGGGTCTTCATGCGCGATTCGAATGAGAACACCTTTCGGAATCTCTACCTCCGCGACAATGGCGAGCAGGGGGTTTTTGTCGCCGAAACTCGAGAGATTCCGGGCACTGCTTGTCGGGAGAATCGTTTCGAGCGACTCACCGTCACGGGAAACAAGACCCAGGGAATCCGCGTGAATGACGCGAGTTGTGTTGGAAATGTCATCGCCGATTCCCGGATCGCCGGGAATACGCTCGAAAATCTCAGCCTCGCCGGACCCGGGCTGCTGATCGGGGCCGAGGCCCAGCGACTCGATTGAGAGTGATCGATGCCTACTTCTTCGGGCTGTCTGGAGGGAGTGGTGGTGGCACGAGGCGCACCGACGCGGAGGAGAACGCCACCGCTTCTCCCGAAAACGGTGTCGCAACGAGTGCGGATCGACCCGCGAGGGGAAACTCCAATTCGCTCGCGAAGACCTTGTGCTCGAAGAGGGGTTTGTCAGGGCGGGCCTCCTCGTCGCTCCAGGCTCGACCCGAGACGATCCAGTGCTGCCGCTCGCCGGTGACGGACAATTCGAGATGGAGGAGTTTTTCAGGGGTCATCGGGAAGGGTTTCCGCAGCAACACCGCGCCGCGCCGCACCAGCTCGATCTCCCCGCGGGCCGGGGCGGTGCGGATCTGAAAGCCGTTCTTTCCGTAGAGACCCGCGCCAAATCGGGAGCGGATCTTCCCTCGGTCGGGAGCGCGGGCGGCGACCTCGATCACCGCGCTTTTCTCGCGAATTTCCGGACCGAATTCGAGGGTGGCATCCAGGAGAGGGGTGGGCAGTGCCTTCAGTTTTTTTGCCCCGGCATCGACCGACCACGCCCCGGAGACGATGGTGGTGCCGCCGGGGACGGAACCCTCTGTGCTGTTGGCGATGTCGATTTTCGCGAGATCGGCCGGAGGCGCGGGAGCCGACGCGGGTTTGTCTTCAGCGGAAAGTTCCGTGACCAGAGCGAACCCTGTCAGCA
>CALDKL010000282.1 GCA_937898895.1 uncultured Verrucomicrobiae bacterium
TGTTTGGATTTCATACAATCGGCTTACGAAAGAGCCGGGCGAGGTCTCTGACAAGGTACCTGATTGATTACCCTCCGTGCCGTCCTCTTCCGCGACCGCGCGGAGCGCGATCGGAACCATCGACGTCGCGGCCGAGACAATCCGTATCGGGGAGGGAGCGGAGCGGTCTGTTCGCAGCGCCAAATTCCCCGCTCGACACCATCGGACTCGCGGTTTATGAAATCGCATCATGGCCGCCCCCGCATCCTCCACCCCGCCGGTTCTTGGCATCATCATGGGAAGCCGTTCCGACTGGCCCACCCTCGCCAAGGCTGCCGCGATCCTTGGTGACTTCGGCATTTCCTACGAGACGAAAATCGTCAGCGCCCATCGCACTCCGGATTTGTTGTATTCCTATGCCAGGACAGCCCGTGAACGCGGCCTGAAACTGATCATCGCCGGAGCCGGCGGGGCAGCGCACCTGCCCGGCATGACTTCGGCCCTGACCTCCGTGCCAGTGCTCGCCGTGCCGGTGCAATCGCGCACTCTCAACGGGATCGACTCTCTCCTCTCGATCGTGCAGATGCCGGCAGGCATTCCCACCGCCACCTTTGCCATTGGCGAGGCCGGTGCAACGAATGCGGGCCTCTTCGCCGTAGCGCTCCTCGCGATGGAGGACGCCGCACTCGCCGCGAAGCTCGACGCCTATCGGGAGGGGCTGCGGGCAAAGGTCGAGGCCACCGAATTGCCATCGCCGGAACCCGCCGAATGAGTCCGATCCTGCCCCTCCCTCCCGGATCGACCATCGGAGTGCTCGGTGGCGGACAACTGGGCCGCATGCTCGCCCTGGCCGCACGGCGTATGGGCTACCGCCTTGTCTCCTGGGTCGGCGGGAACGACAGCGGACCAGCCGGAGTCGCCGATTTTGTGATCGAGGAGACCTTCGATTCGTCCGCCGGGCTCGCCGCCTTTCTGGATCGCGCCCAGGTAGCGACGGTCGAGTTTGAGAATATCCCGCATTGCCTTCTCGAGGCCATTGCCGCGAAGATCCCTCTGGTGCCGGGTGCCCACGCCGTCGCGGTCTGCCAGCATCGCGAACGGGAGAAACGTTTTCTCGAGGAAAACGGCATTCCCTGTGCGCGATTCACCGTGATCGAAACAGTCGGGCAACTCCGCTCCGCTCTCGCGACCTTGCCGGAGAAGGGCGGCATCCTCAAGACGGCCGAGTTCGGCTATGACGGCAAAGGTCAGCTTTCCGTGGATCGCACGAGCCATCCCGAATCTGTCTGGGCGACGTTTGCCACCCCGCGTGCCGTGCTCGAAGAGCGCATCGATCTCGCCGCCGAACTCTCCGTGCTCGTCGTGCGGGATGCCTCCGGCAAGGCCCTCGCGTACGATCCGGCCGAAAACTTTCACCGCGATCACATCCTCGATCTTTCCATCGTGCCGGCGCGGCTCGAGCCCCGTCTCCTCGCGGAAGCCCGCACGGTCGCCCTGCGTGTCGCGGAGGCACTCGACTACTGCGGGCTGCTTGCGGTCGAATTTTTCCTGTCCAAAGACGGCCGCCTCCTCGTCAACGAAATGGCCCCGCGTCCCCACAATTCCGGACATCACAGCCTGGATGCCTGTGAGACCTCTCAGTTCGAACAGCAGCTTCGCGTCGTCTGCGGATTCGCTCCGGGAAGCACGAGGCTCCACAGTCCGACGGTGATGCTCAACCTGCTCGGCGATGTTTGGGAAGAGGCAGGCGGAAAGCCAGACTGGCCTGCCGTGCTCGCCCTGCCCGGTGCCCACTTGCATTTGTATGGGAAGCACGAAGCACGACGCGGACGAAAGATGGGGCATGTGACCTTCACCGCACCCACTCTGGAAGAAGCAATGGCGAACCAGGTGAAGGCGCGGGAAATTCTGCGGATCCCCACCCTTCGGTAATGCAGGTCGCCCCCGGCACCTTTTCTCCCGGCGGGAGAAAAGCAGGAGACAGGGTGCAGTCGCGAGCGATACCCGGTTCACTCTCGGCGTGAGTTGTGGCTTGAAAACGCCCCATTCGACGCGTGAATGGTGCTTCATGCGATCGCATCTCCCTTCCGTCGGTTTGTGCGCTTCCCTGGTGGCTCTCGCCTTCGCTCCGATCCCCGGTGCCGCTGAAACCGGGTGGAAGGCGGGATTCGCGGCGAGCAAGATCACACCGGCGGAACCCATGATGCTCGCGGGCTACTCGGGGCGCAGCGAACCGTTCACGGAGGTACACGACGATCTGTATCTGAAGTGCCTTGCGCTGGAGGACGGGCAAGGCGGGCGTGCTCTGTGGATCACGGCGGACCTGATCGGATTCCGGGCCGAGTTCTCGGAGCCCCTTCTCGAGCGCATCACCGCACGCACTTCGATTCCCCGGGCGAACATTCTCTTGAACGCTTCCCACACGCACACCGGACCCGCGCTCGCACTGGTGCCACGAGATGACGATGCCCTGCCGGATGAGCAGAAGGCCCGGATTGTGGACTACACACGCGATCTCATGGATCGCGGTGAGGCGCTCGCCGTCGAAGCGATTTCGAAGCTGCGCCCGGCGCGGCTCTCGCGGGGTGCCGGGGTGGTTCCTTTTCCGATGAATCGTCGCGAGTTCACCGACAAAGGAGTCATCCTGGGGGTGAATCCGCGCCACCTCGCGGATCGGACGGTGCCGGTATTGCGCATCGAATCGCCGGAGGGAATCCTCATGGGCGTGGTGTTCGGAGCAGCCTGTCACAACACCACGTTCGGCGCTCGCGACAACGTCGTCAGCGGGGACTACGCGGGCCTCGCACAGACGTTTCTGGAAAGGGAGTTTCCCGGCACACAGGCGATGTTCAATCAGGGGTTCGGTGGAGACGCGAACCCTTATCCGAACAGTCTCAACGACCTCGCAAAACGCCCCGCCGCCGAGATTGCCGACGCACACGGCGAAGCGTTGGGGCGCGAGGTGGCGCGTTTGCTGCGCACTACTCTTCGCGAGGTGTCCGGGCCGCTGCGCACGGCAACGGGTCTTGCGGAACTGCCCCTGAAAAAGGCGCCGCCCAGGGACGAACTCGAGAAGATGGCGGCAGTCGGAAAAGGGCCGCATGCGTGGGCGGCTCGTCAGATGTTGGCGAAACTCGAAGAGGGCGAGACACTGCCATCGCACTATGCGGCGACGGTGACGGTCTGGCAGTTTGGGAAGGATCTGACCCTGGTCGCGCTTTCCGGCGAGGTGGTGTCGGACTACGCCCGTCTCATCGAGGATGCGCTGGGTCCCCTTGGACTCTGGCTCGGTGCCTATACAAATGATGTGTTCGGGTATGTTCCGTCCGCACAGGTGCTGCGCGCGGGCGGCTATGAAACGCGCGGCATGATCTACGGCGGCCCCGGCTTCTTCGCGCCGGAGGTGGAGGGCGTCCTCGTTCACACCGTGTGCCGTCTCGCGGATCAGGCCGGACGCCCGATGCCCTGAGGCCTCTTCTACATTCGCCCGATCCTGACAGTGCCGGGAAAGCTCCGCACGGATGCCCCTTCCCGCGCCGTCACGGTACGGGCGGCACCACGCGACCATCCTCATCTGCATCCCACCGGTCGGCAGACAGAGACTTCGCACCGTCCCAGCCGAACTTCCGGAAAATTCTTTCGCTGCCCCAGGAGATAATAGCCGAGTTCAGAGCGAAGGGATCCTCGCGATGGAGTCGCCGCATGAGCTGGAATTTGCTCTCCATGTCGGCAAGGAGGCGCTCCTTCTCCTCAGGTGAAGCTTTCCCGTCGCTGTGTGCATCGGCAAAGGCGTGGGTTCGCGCCTGCACCTCGGCGAAGGTGATGGAGGAACGCAGGAAGGCGATACGGCGGCGGATGAGCCCATCGTCGGCGGCGAGGGTGTCGGCCTCGTCGAGGAGGCGATGCAGCTCGGCACAGGTTTCCGCCGTGTAGGGCGCGAGTTTTTTGCCTTCGCTTGCGGCGACCCCGTCGGTGATGGACTCGATGCGCAAAAACCAACGCTTCACCGCCTCGGCGGCGGGACCAAAGCCGGTGCGACAGTAGTCATCGAGGATGGCGTCGGCACTCAGCGCCGGATCCCAGAGGAGGCGGGCAAGGGCGTAGGCGTTCAGTCCTTCACCGGCCCAGTGATGCACGAGGGAGTCGAAATCGGTACCGAGCAGCCCGCGGCCAGCAAAGCGGCGGAGGTCGTCGGCGAGTTTGTGAACAAAGACGGAAGGCGTGCCCTCGCGGTAGCCGTACAGGAGGAGATTGGGTCGCCAGACGAGTTTTCCGGACATGGCCGACCAGGCATCCCAGTCGCCGATGGACTCGTTGCGGGCGGTGTCGCTGGCGTAGTTGCCACCGACAAAAAAGACCGCGAGGCGAGGATGGAGTTTCTCGCGGACGGGCGGAGCTTTGTATGCGGAATAAGCGTAGACGACGAACCAGGTGCCGGGCACCTCTGCCTCGATGCGCTCGGCGAGGCGGTTCCAGAACCAAACCATGCGGTCGGTGAGGGCAGCGGCCTCGTACTCCTTCGGCGGTGAGGCGGTGTAGTCGGTGAGGGTGATGCGCCGGGCTCCGGGAGGATCGAGTTTGCGGCATTCCTCACAAACGCAGAAAGTGGCGCGACCTCCGTCGTTCGGAGAGAGGGAGATGCTCTTCGCTCCGCTGGCCTTCAGCTCGGCGATCTTGTCGCGGGCGAGGGCGTCGATGAGCGCGAGATTCGATTTGCAGAGACGGGCTCGCTCGGGAGTGAGCTGACTGAGATCGCGCGAGCCATTGGGCTGCAACGCAAACCATTCGGGATGCTCGCGGTGGTACTTTTCCCAAGTCTCGCCGTAGGAATGGCCGCCGACGAGTCCGAGGGTGCCGCCGAGGCGCTGCCATTCCATCCAATTCGGCAGGCCGTTCGATTTGCCCAGGGCCTTCTTGAGGCGGGCGTCGTGCTCCTCCGGGGTGATGCCGAGGTAGGCAAGGCCGCTGTCGATGCGGTCGTTTCGCCTCGACCAGCGGACCCCTCGCTGGGCAATGGCAGGGGTGAAGTCGCGATCGAGCGCAGGCAGGGCGAGCGAGCGAAGGCTCGGCCTGACGAGGCCAATCTCACCGGGCCAGAGGTATCGCATCCCGACGACGTCTTCGAGAAAGGTGACTGCGGCGTGGCGGCTGCCATTCGGGTCGGCTGGTGTTTTGGTATCGGCCCCGAGCAGAACCAGGGCATTCCCGACCGTGCGCAACCGCATCGCCCCGCGATCGAGACCTTCGGCGGTGACGCCGAGCCGGGCGGCCAGTGCGCTCTCGCCGACGAGGAGGAATGTCTCGGGTTTCTGACCCTGAAACGCGGCGTTCAGTTTGCCATCTGCCACCGACACGTCGGTCAGGGCTGACTCCGTGACCGAGAGAACGGGCGCATCCAGTACGCGGGTCAACTGGTTGGTGAGCAGACTGGCTCCTGATTTCGCCGCCGGGCTGGGAGCATCGGCGGTGACGACGAGACAGCGCGAAACCCCGTCACGGAAAAGATCCGCACCCCGGACCAGGTCGGGGCCTGCGGAAAGGACGAGGAGGGCGAGGAGGACCGATCGAATTGGCTTCATCGGGCGCGATCCTCTCGCGGAATGGGAGGCTCGTCAATGGCGATGGCGACGGAAACACGGCTGTACGCATGAACGTTCGTGAACAGGGCGATGGGCATCTCGCGCAGGCTGGAGAGCTCGTGCGAGGCGGTTGTGCGTATTGCATGTGTTCCGCAGAGGGACTCGCCGAAGGTTTCGTCGACCTCAAAGGTCTCAGGGAGGGGTGCTTTCCCAAGCGCCCCCACCCTTCCGGCCCCCGAGAAAACTTCCCTTCACCCGTTCCTTTGTTTTTGGCAGACACCACCCTGGCACGGCTGCGGCAGGTGCCAAACGCACCTTTTGAACGCTTTTCGCCTCTCCAAAAAGGCTTGAACTGCGAGCGTTCCAAGGGAAGGAGTAGCCTTTGCGCGGCTCTGGCCGCACTTCTCCCTTCGCGCCATGCCCCGAGCCACCAAATCCAACCATCCCGCCGAGCCCGAGTCCGGCCCAGCCTTTGAGGCGGCGCTCGCCCAGCTCGAGGCACTGGTGGAGGAAATGGAATCCGACGAGATACCGCTGGAGGCCCTCATCCGGAAGTACGAGGAGGGCACCCGTCTCTACCAGCTCTGCGAACAACGGCTCGATGAAGCCCGCGGTCGCATTGAGATTTTACGAAAAAAACGCAACGGCGAGACCGTATTGGAACCCTTCGGCGAAGAGGCCGGAGATCCCGTCACCGCATCCGGCGACCCCAAGAACGATGGAGAACTGTTTTGAATATCCCGAGATCCCGACGGAGCAACTGCCAAAAGTGGACAACGCGGCAGACCTGAAGCAACTGCCGATCGAGGATCTCCCGAAGCTCGCGGAAAATATCCGTCGCACCCTGATCCGCTGCCTTGCCAACACGGGAGGACACCTCGGTCCGAACCTCGGTGTGGTGGAGCTGACGATCGCCCTGCACCGCGTCTTTTCGACCCCGGAAGACAAATTTGTCTTCGACGTCAGTCACCAGGGATATGTACACAAGATGCTGACGGGTCGATGGGACCAAATCAACACGATCCGCACCTATGGGGGATTGAACGGATTTCTCCTCCGCACCGAGAGCGAGCACGATTGCTACGGGGCCGGCCACGCCGGCACGGCGGTCTCGGCTGCCCTCGGTATGGCCTCGGCCCGCGATCTCCTCGGAAAAAAGGAACACGTCGTCGCCGTCGCCGGTGATGCGGCCTTCACCTGCGGCCCGACCTTTGAGGCGCTCAACAACCTCTCCGAGACAACGCGGCGCTTCATCCTCGTGCTCAACGACAACGAGTGGTCAATCGATCGCAACGTGGGCGCGATCGCGAAATACTTTCACGCGCTCCAGACGAGTTCGACCTACGCCCACATCCACGAAAAAGCGGCCGAATTCGTCGAACGGATCGCGGGCAAATCGATTCGCAACATCGCCTCACGGGTCGAGAGCGGGGCAAAAAATCTGCTCTTCCCGAACGTGTTGTTCGAGAAATTCGGAATCCGTTACTACGGTCCCATCGACGGGCACGACATTGAGTTGCTCGTAAAAACCTTCGAGTTCCTCAAGGATCAGGAGGAACCCGTGATTCTCCACATCATCACCGAAAAGGGCCGCGGTTACGAACCGGCCAAGGCCAATCCGATGAAGTTCCACGGCCTCGGCCCCTACAAGACCGAGACTGGCGAGACGCCGGCGAGTGGCGACCCGACCTACTCGCAGCTTTTCGGCTCACATCTCGGCAAGTTCGGCCAGAAGGATGACAAGATCGTCGCCATCACCGCTGCGATGCCGAGCGGGACGGGGCTGGTCGAGTTCCAAAAGCTGGTGCCGGAGCGTTATTACGATGTCGGCATCGCCGAGGAGCACGCCGCCCTCTTTGCCTGCGGCCAGGCGGTTCAGGGCCTGAAGCCCTTTCTCGCGATCTACTCGACCTTCTTCCAGCGCGCCTACGACATGGCCGTACACGACATCGGCATCCAGAATCTGCCGGTGCGCCTCTGCATGGACCGCGCCGGCCTCAGCGGCGACGACGGACCGACGCACCACGGTCTCTTCGATATCGGCTACATGCGGCATATCCCAAACTGGATTTTCATGCAGGCGAAGGACGAGGAAGAATTCGTCGACATGCTCTGGACGATGGCGAACCACAACGACGGTCCCTCCGCAATCCGATATCCTCGCGGATTCGGCACCGGAGCCAGGCCGAAGGCACAGCCGCAGATCCTCGAGGTGGGCAAGGCCGAAGTCGTCGCCGAGGGCACCGAGATTGCTCTTTTCGGACTCGGCAATCTCTTTGAAATGGCGGCGAAAACACGAGATCGGCTCCTCGGGATGGGGTACTCCGTCGCCCTGATCAATCCGCGGTGGATCAAGCCTCTCGATGTGGCCTGTATCGAGAAGTTTGCACGTCAATGCGGGTTGCTCCTCACTTTCGAGGATCACACCCTCGCCAATGGGTTTGGTGCCGCGATCATCGAGCACCTCAACGACGCAGGCATCGCCTGTCCCGTGGAGCGCATCGGATGGCCGGATGTATTTGTCGAGCACGGCCAGCCCGATCTGCTCCGCGCGAAGCACGGTCTCACGATCGAAAATGCGGTGGAGAAAGCACTGAAGCACTTGCCCGCGCGGAAACAGCGGGCTCTGGCGGGCTGACAACGCCCACCCAACCCGGAGCGCACCGAGACTGCACTGATCGGTCGGGGATGGGACGGAGTCTCCGGTGGTTCCGCCCCTGCGGTCTTCCCGGTTTGGTGACCTCGCGACAGACCCCGTCGATCATCCCATCTCCCCCATCCCGAGCCAGCGCACCACGGGTGCTCCCACTGCATCGCTCGCGTCGAGGTCCACCACAAAGGACGCGCTCCAGTCGTTCTGGTCGTCCGCATCGACGAGAGTCTGCTCGATATGCCAGAGGCGTCTCGCCTCGTCTTCGTTCCGGTGAAAGTGTTTTGCATTTCGCGCCTCAGGATCGAAGCGCAGCCGTCCCCTGGCCTGCCGGAAGGCGTCGATTCGCTCCCCAGGCGATCCGGCGGCATCTTCCGTTTTCGGAATCAACGCCAGAGCACCGGGCTCGTCACCCTGCCAGAGACACCTCAGGAAATCAAAGACG